>JAUSJX010000135.1 GCA_030647435.1 Candidatus Rokuibacteriota bacterium | reverse complement strand
CAGCCGGCGGAGGAGGTCGACTTTCTGCGCCGACCACTTGGTGAGGTTGGCCAGGGTGCGGTTCTTGACCGTGCCGCCCTCCCGATAGCCCTCGCGCAACAGGATCGCCGGCGGCGAGCCCCGGTTCGGCACGGTGGCGATGTACATGCCAACATCATATGCGAGATTATGCCATTGATAAAGCTAAATATCACGCCTGCCTGCTATTTACATGTCAATATACTGGACCCACCGACCTACGGCAACCTGCTGATTTCCCGTGAGTTCTTCGGAAAAGCGAGGCGGGAACTTCAGGCTAAGAGCGCGTAATCGTCATCCGGCTATTGGAGAGGCGATGACGCGACCGCGGCGAAAGCGGATCGCGGCCGCGCTCGCGCGGAGAGCCTAGCTGCGGTAGCTGGTCTGGCCCGACTTCCTGTCCTTGTTGAGCTTGCGCGAGAGGTGAAGCCCTTCCAGCACGAACTCGAGCGCTGAGGCGACCGCGGCAGGATCCTTGGCGCCGAGCTTCTTGCACGCGGCGTGGAGCGGGCGCGCCTCGCCGATCTGCCGCACGTAGGCGTCCGACGGCATCACGTCCGAGACGTCCATCTTGAGCCCGCCCTGGAAGGCCGCCACCACCTCGTCGAGGTCGGCCCCCGTGAAGGCGCGGTTGAAGACGCTGAGCACCGCCCTCTGCGCGAGCTTGCCGAGGATCTTCTCCTCGCTCGCCTCGCCCACCGTCTCCAGCTCGATCTTGCCGGAGGTCGAGGCGAGCATGGCGTCGAGGTCGCTCACGCGCGGGCAGGCAACGGGCTCGCCCAGGCGGATCGCCCGCTTGAGCGCGCTCGACAGCAGGTTCTCGTAGTTGCAGATGCTCACGCGGACCGACACGCCCGAGCGCTGGCTGATCTCCGCCGACCGGCGCGCGAGGTGCGTCAGCTCCGCCACGATCTGCTTCATGTACTCAGGCGCGCGCGTCTCGATGGCGTCCGCCGTGAAGCGCGTCCGCTCGGTCTCCATGATGTCGATCTCGTGCTGGATCTTCGCGGGGTAGTGCGTCCTGATCTGGGAGCCGAAGCGGTCCTTGAGCGGCGTGATGATGCGCCCGCGGTTCGTGTAGTCCTCGGGGTTGGCCGAGGCGACGACGAAGAGATCGAGCGGCAGGCGGACCTTGTAGCCGCGGATCTGGACGTCGCGCTCCTCCATGATGTTGAGGAGACCGACCTGGATGCGCTCGGCAAGGTCCGGCAGCTCGTTGATCGCGAAGATGCCGCGGTTGGTCCGCGGCAGGAGCCCGTAATGGATCGTCAGCTCGTCGGAGAGGTAGCGCCCCTCGGCGACCTTGATCGGGTCCACCTCGCCGATGAGGTCCGCGATGGTGATGTCGGGCGTCGCGAGCTTCTCGCCGTAGCGGTCGGCGCGCGGGTGCCACGTGATCGGCGCGCGGTCGCCCTGCTCGGCGATCAGCCGGCGCCCGACGGGGGAGATCGGCGCGAAGGGGTCGTCGTTGGTCTCGCAGCCCGCGAGCGCCGGTACCTCTTCATCCAGGAGTCCCACCATGAGGCGCGCGATCTTCGTCTTGGCCTGGCCGCGCTCGCCGAGAAAGACGATGTCCTGCCCCGAGAGGATGGCGTTTTCGATCTGCGGGAGGACGGTGTCCTCGTAGCCGACGATGCCGGGGAAAAGCTGGGCGCCCGCCCTGAGCCGCACGACCAGGTTGTCGCGGAGCTCCTGCTTGACCGACTTCGACTTGTACCCGCTCGCGCGGAGCTCGCCGACCGTCCCGGATTTGGTCACGCGCTCACTATGCCGCGAGGGCCGCGGCCTGTCAATCGCGCGCCTCGCGAGGCGGCAGGAGGTAGCCCAGCAGGAAGACGTTCAGGTGCACGAGGAGGAGCTTGTTCCAGGCGACGGCGGCCTCGAGGGCCTCGCGCGGATCGCCGAGCTCTGCCCGGAGCACACCCGCGACGGCTGTCTGGGCCAGGCTCATGGCGCCCACCATGAACTCGGGCGGAATCTTGCCGCCCGGCCCGTACTCGCGGTGGCTGTGGGAGAGCGCGATGGCGAGGAGGTAGTAGACGAAGCCGTGGGTCATCGCGACCTCTGACGTCTCGCGGAGCCACCGTCCCAGGCTGTGCTTGCGCCGCTCGAGCCGGGGAAGATCCGGCGCGCCGTCGTTACCCACGAAGAACTTCGCGGTTTCAGGAAAGCGCAGGAAGTGGTCGTAGAGCGCTTGCGTGATCGCCGCCTCGTGCTTGAGCACGAGCGGCGCCGTGCGGCGTATCGTCTCGATCTCGGCGTCGCCCAGGCCCACGAAGGCCATCTGGTCACGTACGAAGCCTTCCATGTCCGCGCCCGGGTGGGCGCGCTCGGCGGGGCTCATGGCTTCAGAGCATAACGCGTTTCTTGTGCGCGGGCGCGGCGGGCGGCGGCACCGATCAGGCCCCCTCACCCTGAGCGATCGGGCTGATCCCCTCGCCCCCGAAGGGGGAGAGGGTAGGGTGAGGGGGGCAGGGTGAGGGGGCTAGGCTGAGACCGCGCCGAGCCAACCGAGGAAGTGCTACCATGCGCCCCACGCAGTAACCACAAGCCCGGAGGCCCGCATGAGCCCGACCGATCTCTGCTACACGCCGGCGACCAAGCTCCTTCCGCTAATCCGCTCGAAGAAGCTCTCGCCCGTCGAGCTGACGAAGGCGGTGCTGGCGCGCATCGAGAAGGTGAACCCCAAGCTCAACGCGTTCTGCCTCGTCGCCGCGGATCATGCCATGAAGGCCGCGCGCGAGGCCGAGCAGGCCGTGATGAAGCGGAAGAAGCTGGGGCCCATTCACGGCATCCCGTTCTCGATCAAGGACCTGACGTTCACCAAGGGCGTGCGGACCATGAGCGGCTCGCACATCTTCGCCGACCGCGTGCCCGACCAGGACGCGCCCTTCGTGCGGCGGCTCAAGGACGCGGGCGGAATTTTCATCGGCAAGACAACGACGCCGGAGTTCGGCTGGAAGGCGCTCAGCGGCTGTCCGCTCACGGGCGACACGCACAACCCCTGGGACTTGCGGATGAACACCGGTGGTTCCTCCGCGGGCGCGGGCGCGGCGGCCGCGGCGGGCCTCGGGCCTCTGCACCAGGGCTCGGACGGCGCGGGCTCCATCCGCGTGCCGTCGGCCTTCTGCGGTATCTTCGGCCACAAGCCGTCGTACGGACGCGTGCCGCAGTGGCCCGTGTCGAACAACGACTACACGACGCATAACGGGCCGATGACGCGGACGGTGGGGGACGCTGCGCTGATGCTCAGCGTGATGGCGGGCCCCGACGACTGGGACCGGACGTCCCTTGACGCCGCGCCGGCCGACTACGTGGGCAAGCTCAACCGCGGCGTGAAGGGCCTGCGCGTGGCGTGGAGCCCCGACATGGGCGGGCTGCCCGTGGATCCCGAGGTCGCCGCGCTCGTGAAGCGCGCGGTCGGGGCCTTCAAGGAGCTGGGCGCGAAGGTCGAGGAGGTCGAGACGCGCTTCGCCGACACCCACGACATGATCCGCATCATGTGGCCCGCGCACTACGCGGGCGCGTGGTCGCAGTACCTGCCCAAGTGGCGCGACAAGATGGACCCGGGCTTCGTCGCGTGCATCGAGGACGGCCTGCGCGTGAGCCTCGCGGACTACATCGACATGCGCGGCAAGAAGATGGCGCACTGGGATTCGGTTCGCCCGCTCTTCGAGAAGTACGACCTCCTGCTGACGCCGTCGGTCTCGGTCGCGGCCTTCCCGCTCGGCCGTCTCAACCCAGAGCACTGGCCCCAGCACGCGTGGGACTGGATCGGCTGGGCGTCCTTCTCCTATCCCTTTAACTTCACCGGCCAGCCCGCCTGCTCGCTTCCGGCGGGCTTCACCAAGGCGGGGCTGCCCGTCGGCCTCCAGGTCGTCGGGCGCCGCTTCGCCGATCTCACCGTGCTCCAGGCCGCCGCGGCCTTCGAGAAGGCGCGGCCGTGGCAGCAGAAACGCCCCGCGCTCGACTAATGGCGCGCTTGGATCCCGCTTCCGTGAAGGCGCTCTGCTTCGACGTGTTCGGCACGGTCGTGGACTGGCGCTCGAGCATCATCAGGGAAGGCGAGGCGTTCGGCACGCCGCGCGGGTGGAGCGTGGACTGGGCGGCCTTCGCCGATCGCTGGCGGGCGATGTACCAACCGGCGATGGAAGAGGTGCGGAGCGGCAGGCGCGGCTGGACCAAGCTTGACGATCTCCACCGCGAGAGCCTCGGCAGGCTCGCCGTGGAGTTCGGCATCAAGGGCGTGCTGGCCGGCGACCTCGATGATCTCAACCGCGCCTGGCACCGCCTCGATCCGTGGCCCGACGCCGTGCCGGGCCTCACGCGGCTCAAGCGGAAGTACGTCCTCGCCACGCTGTCCAACGGCAACGTCGCGCTCATGGTCAACATGGCCAAGCGCGCGGGACTGCCGTGGGACGCGATCCTCGGCGCCGAGGTGACGCGCCACTACAAGCCTCAGCCCGGCTGCTACCTCGGCACCGCGGCGATGCTCGGGCTCAAGCCGGAGGAGTGCGCGCTGGTCGCGGCGCACAATAACGACCTCGCCGCGGCCCGGGCGCTGGGCTTCAAGAGCATCTTCGTGACGCGCCCCACCGAGCACGGCCCCGGCCAGACCAAGGACCAGACGGCCGAGAAGGACTGGGACGTGGTGGCGCGCGACTTTTTCGACCTCGCGGATCAGCTCGGCTGCTGACATGATGGGCCCGGCCTGGCTCGACCGGGCCGAGTATCCCTTCCCCCCGCTCTGGCTCGATCTGCCGGCGGGGCGGATGCACTATGTGGATCAGGGGCAGGGGCGGCCGATCGTCTTCGTCCACGGCACGCCCGACTGGTCTTTCGTGTGGCGCCACCTGATCAAGGCGCTCTCGCCGCGGTACCGCTGTATCGCGCCGGATAGCCTGGGTTTCGGTCTCTCCGACAAGCCCCAGGGCTACTCCTACGCGCCCGCCGAGCAGGCGGCGAATCTCCGGCGGCTGATCGACGCGCTCGAGCTGAAAGACATCACGCTGGTGCTGCACGATTTCGGCGGGCCGTTCGGCCTCTCGTACGCGCTGGACAAGCCGGCGAACGTCCGGAGCATCGTCCTGCTGAACACGTGGATGTGGTCCCTGCGCGGTGATCCGCACTACGAGCGCTTCGGCCGGCTCTTCGGCGGCGCGCTCGGCCGGTTCCTCTATCTAAGACTGAACTTCTCGGTGCGCGTCATCATGAAGCACGCCATCGCGGACAAGGCGCGCTTCCCGCGCCGTATCCAAGACCAGTACATGCGCCCGTTCGGTAGAGCCGCCGAGCGCGTGGCCACCCACGCCTATGCCCGCGCGCTCCTCGGCGCCGGCGAGTGGTACGACGGGCTCTGGCGCCGCCGCGAGAAGATCCGCGACATCCCGGCGCTGATCCTCTGGGGCATGAACGACCAGGCCTTCCGCCAGGAGGAGCTCGATCGCCTCCAGATGGTCTTCTCGCACAAGCGCACGGCCTGCTTCCACGACGCCGGCCACTTCCCCCAGGAAGAGCGCTCGGAGCGCGTCGTGTCGCTGGTCGAGGAATTTCTAGCCGGCTAGACGCCCCCTACGCGCGAGGAGACGCCCCACCCTCACCCCAACCCTCTCCCTCCAGAGGGAGAGGGAGTCGTCCTAATCTTTAGTCACCCTCGCCCCCAGAGGGGGAGAGGGTAGGGTGAGGGGGAGGGTTAGGACTACGGCTAGACGGCAGTGACGGCGCCGGCGCCGACGAGCGTGCGCGCCAGCTCGATCTCGCCGAAGTGAGTCGTGCCGTGGGTCAGGCAGACGGCGCCCAGGGCGCGCATGGCATGCATCTCGCCGAGCGGCCTGATCGACACCATGCGGTCGAGGAGCGCCTGGTCGTTCGTCGCGATGAGCGCGTCGGTCGCGGCCCAGACCTTGCCCATGTATTCCTTGAACGCGCCGATGTCCTTGATGCGGAGCGCCTGCGCCTCGGCCGTCGGCATGCCCGTGCCCTGCGCCGTCTCCGGCAGGCCCGTCTTCGCCGCGTAGCCCTGCTCGACCCAGATCGGCGTCTTCTTGTTCTGGAGGATGTACTGGACGACGTTGTCCTCGGTGCGCGCGTAGTGCCAGAGCCCCCACGCGATGGTGTTGGCCTTGGGGTTGCCGCCCGGGATCGCGTGGAGCTGCTCTGGCGTGATGTTGTCGAGCTGTTTGTCGAAGTTGCCGTGGAGCTGCTTCAGCCCGCCCTGGATGAACTCGGCCGCTGTGATCATGGATGCCCCCTCCGTGTGGGCCTGCTCATTTTACTCTGCGGTGCAAGCCCCCGGCGCTCCTCCATCTCTTCGAGCGTGCGCGGCCAGTCCGCGCGGAGCAGTCGCGAGAGCGCGCGGTCCGCGAGGAGCTTGCCGCCCGTCTGGCATTTCGCGCAGTAGTTGGTCTCGTTGTCGGCGTGGCGGATCCGCTGGACGGCGGCGCCGCAGTCGGGGCAGGGCTTGCCGTAGCGGCCGTGGACGGCCATCTCGGGCCTGAAGGCCGTGACGCCCTCGGGGAAGTCGCCTCCCGCCTCGCGGCGAAGGCGCACGATCCAGTCGTAGAGCGTGGCCCGGGTCGCCTCGTAGAGCCGCGTGTGCTCCCCGTCGCTGAGCGCCCGCGTCTGCCTTACCGGCGAAAGCTGTGCCTTGTGCAGGATCTCGTCCGAGTACGCGTTCCCGATGCCGGAAAGGATGTGCGGGTCTGTCAGCGCGCGCTTGAGCGTGTGGTTCTCCCGCGTGATCGCGGCGCTGAACGCATCCGCGGTGCAGGCGAGGGGATCGATCCCGCCCGCGTCGAGCGCGTGGAGCGCCGCCTCGCCTCGCACCAGGTGGATCGCCGCCCGCTTCTTCGTCCCCGCCTCGGTCAGCATCAGCGTGCCCGTCGAGAAGTCGAAGGCCGCGAGGCCGACCTTGCCCGGCACTTTCGCGGCCGGTGGTTTCCAGTGGAGGCGCCCCGCGATCATCAGGTGGATCGAGAGGTACAGATCGCTGTCGAGCCCGATGACGATGCGCTTCCCGAGGCGGCGAAGGCCTGTGACCGCGCGCCCGTGGGCCTCCGAGAGCGCAGGGTCGAACGAGCGCAGGACGAACGGGCTCGCCAGCCTCACCCGCTCGAGAGTGGCCCCACGCACGCGCGAGTCCAGCGCCTCGAGGTAGATGGTGAGGTCAGGCAGCTCGGGCATGGTGGCACGGGTATACCACGGCGAGGCGTCTTGACAAGCGGCCGAGCGCGCGTAAAGTTACGAGTCCATGCCGACGCCGCCCGACGCGAAGAAGATCCCCAAGATCGACACGCTGCACGGCGACATCCGCCAGGACGACTACTTCTGGCTGCGCGAGAAGGACAACCCCGACGTCCTGGCCTATCTCCGCGCCGAGAATGCCTATACCGATGAGGTGACGAAGCCGACGGCGGCCTTCCAGGAGTCGCTCTACCAGGAGATGCTGGCGCGCATCAAGGAGGACGACTCCTCTGTGCCCTACCGGCGCGGCGGGCACTTCTACTACTCGCGCACCGAGAAGGGCAAGCAGTACCCGATCTACTGCCGCAAGGCGGGCAGCCTCGACGCCCCCGAGGAGATCACGCTCGATCTCAACGCGCTGGCCGAGGGGCATCCCTTCTTCTCCCTCGGCGCGTCCGCTGTCAGCGACGACGGCCATCTTCTCGCCTACACGACCGACGTCACCGGCTTTCGCGAGTACACGCTGTACGTCAAGGACCTGCGCACGGGCCGGGTCCTGCCGCGCACGTTTGAAAAGGTGTCCTCCGTGGCCTGGGCCGCCGACGATACGACCATCTTGTACGTCACCGAGGACGAGGCGAAGCGCCCCTATCGCCTGTGGCGCCATCGCCCCGGCATCATGGGCAGCGACCTCGTCCACGAGGAGCCGGACGCCCTCTTCCGCATCGGCGTCGAGCGCTCGCGCAGCCGCGCCTATCTCTTCCTGGGCACGGGCTCCTTCACCTCCAGCGAGTGGCGCTATCTGCCGGCCGACGACCCGGCGGGCGTCTGGCACATGTTCATGTCGCGCGAGAAGGACCACGAGTACGCGGTGGACCATGGGAACGGCGGGGGCGGCGACCGCTTCTACATCCGCACCAACGGCGGCGGCCGGCGCAACTTCCGCCTGGTCTCAGCCCCCGTGGCCGACCCGCGCCCCGAGCGCTTCACCGAGCTGATCCCCCACCGCGACGAGGTCATGCTGGAAGACGTCGAGGTGTTCGCCAGCCACTACGTTTCCCACGAGCGCGAGGGCGGGCTGATCCGCCTGCGCATCACCCAGCTGGCCAGCGGCGCCACGCACCACGTGGAGTTCCCCGAGCCGACCTATGAAGTGAGCGCAGACCACAACGCCGAGTTCATCACGCGGATGTACCGTTTCCGCTACCAGTCGCTGATCACGCCGGCTTCCGTCTTCGACTACGACGTGCTGACGCGCGAGCGGACGCTCCTGAAGCAGACGCCCGTGCTGGGCGGCTACGACCCGGCCCGCTACCGCTCGGAGCGGCTCTGGGCCACGGCCGACGACGGCACGCGCGTGCCCATCTCCCTCGTCTGCCGCACTGCGAGCCCGCGTGACGGTACGGCGCCCATGCTGTTGACGGGCTACGGCGCCTACGGCGCGCCATACCCCGTGATGTTCTCCTCGAACCGCCTGAGCCTGCTGGATCGCGGCTTCACCATCGCCATCGCCCACATCCGGGGCGGCGGCGAGATGGGCAAGCGCTGGCACGACACCGGCCGCATGATGAACAAGCGCAACACGTACACCGACTTCATCGCCGCCGCCGAGCACCTGAAGAAGGAGGGCTACACCGCCACCGAACGCCTCACGATCGAGGGCGGCAGCGCGGGCGGCCTCCTCATCGGCACCGTGCTCAACCTGCGCCCCGACCTCTGCCGCGCCGCCATCCTGCGCGTGCCCTTCGTGGACGTGATCCACACCATGCTGGACGAATCGCTCCCGCTCACGGTGGGTGAGTTCGAGGAGTGGGGCAATCCCACGATCCGCGAGCAGTACGAGTACATGAAGAGCTACTGCCCGTACACCAACCTGGGCGAGCGCGCCTACCCGGCCATCCTCGTCAAGACGTCACTGAACGACAGCCAGGTCATGTACTGGGAGCCCGCCAAGTACGTGGCCAAGATGCGCGCGCTCACCGCCGGCGCCCCCGCCACCCTCTTCAAGATCAACCTCGACGCCGGCCACGGCGGCGCCTCCGGCCGCTACGACTACCTGCGCGAGATCGCGTTTGACTACGCGTGGCTGCTTAAGGGGCCTGTTCTTTCCTGAGCAGCTGGCGAGCCGCATAAGAGGCCGCGCCCAGACCAAGATATGGGCCGACGAGTGTAACAAAGCAACTCCATCCCTATTGCAGAGCCTGGCCGCCTCATGTAGATTCGTCCTGCCCTATTTGTCCCCTGAGGGAGGTCCCGATGCGGTCACGGACCTATTGGACAGGGTCACTCGCAATTCTTCTAGTCGCAGCGGCCTGCGCTACCGTACCGATTACGGGTCGCACGCAGCTTAATATGATTTCAGATCAGCAAGTGGCCGCGGCTGCCGACCAGGAGTTTGCGAAGTTCGTAGGGATGGTGAAGCAGAAGGACGCCATCCTGACTTCCTCGGAATCGTCGCAAGCTGCGGCCACCGTCGGAACGGTCAACCGAGTGAGTGCGAAGATCGTCGACGCAGCAGGCATGCGGGGCCGGTACAATTGGCAGACTGTGGTTGTGAAGTCCCGTGAGGCAAACGCGTTTGTCACGCCAAACGGCAAGATCGTGGTCTTCACAGGAATTTTGCCGATTGCCAAGACCGAGGCAGGCCTCGCCGCAGTTCTCGGCCATGAGGTCTCCCATGTCATCGCCCGTCATTCGGCAGAGCGGATGAGTCAGGTGCTACTGGCTCAAGTGACTGTGGCCACAGTAGATGCTGCCCTAGCCGCTTCCAATTCGAAATACCGTCCAGCTATTGGCGCAGCCTTGGGGCTGGGAGCCCAATACGGGGTTCTCTTACCGTTCAGCCGAACTCATGAGTCCGAGGCAGATCACATAGGACTTCTGCTGATGGCGAAGGCCGGTTACGATCCTGCGGAGGCCGTCGGACTCTGGCAACGGATGGAGGCGTCAGGAAGATCAGGGCCATGGGAGTTCATGTCGTCCCACCCAAGCCCCGCGACTCGTGTTGTTCAGATTAGAGGCTGGCTTCCGGAGGCGAATCTGTACTACGCGGACAGCAGCCGGTCACTGCCGTCGAGTCTTGACGAATTGCAGGCCGCGACGGCTGAGAGGGCCAGTCGCAGAGCCCTTGCTCCGATTGTTCCCATGCCGTCCTATTCAAGCGGGTTTTGGTATCAGTACAAGGCGAGTGACAGCGAAACGTTGACGACGTATCGCTTCTTGAAACAGGAAACATGCCAGGCAGGAGAGTGCTACGTCGTCGAGTCTGGTCCAGGCAGGACGGCGACCGTGACGACAGGCCTCGGTCTGGTGGAATCGAGAGACTCGACGGGCGCATGGAGGCGCTTTACTCCGCCTCTCCAAGAGTTTAAGTGGCCCCTGCAAGTGGGCGACAGTTGGACGGACATGGTAGCCGTCGAGGAATCGTCAGGACGGAAGCAGACTGTTCAAATGAAAGCCGAAGTGGTGAGCTATGAGTCCGTGGTGGTCCCCGCGGGGACATTCATGGCTTACAAGATTGTTACTGCTCTTGGGGGACGACGTTACCGCGAGGTCTGGTATGCCCCTGAGACCAAGACCGTCGTCAAGAGCATTACGCCCACTTCGCAGGGGCGGCCAATCGTTAGAGAGTTGACGGACTACCAAAAGGGACAGGAGTCCGCAGACTTGACCAAGATGCCACCAGGGAGGACACCGGAAAGCCTCGCGCCAGGTGTGGTTCGAACTAGGCCGGGCCCCCTGAAACCGGGCACTAAGGAAGTACCCATGTGTGCCTGGGGTGAATACTTGAGCAGTGCTTCGGGCCAGTGTACGAAGATCGGACAATGAGCTTTGAGTCGGCAATGGCGACGTGATCGATAGCCGCGGGGCCGCGCGGGATCGCGAGGCCTCGCCTTGGAGAGATTAGAAGCGATCACAGATTTAGCCTCGGAGTGGTGAACGGAACGAGGTCTTGTCTTCACAGACCGCCGGCGGATTCTGAACGAGCAGGACGGCGTCAGATCTTGAACTCACTCATTCCCATTCTGACTCTGCTGCGGCGGGCGATCATTTGCTAGGCTGCTAGGGTATCTCTCTGGGGGTGCTGGAAGGTGACGCGTCAGAGCCCTGCGGCCATTCCGCCGAGGCCCTCTGTTACGAGCGAAGCCGACTCGAATTTGAACGCCTCGAAGGCGGGGTCTGAATTCGCCTCGACACGCACGAGTCGGTCCACTTCGATCTCGTCGGCTTGAATGTCGAAAATGGGTTGCGCGAGCGATCTTTGCGGGAGCGCCGCGAGCACTTCCGAGATCGACAGCATCTTCTCCGGGCTCATCTCGGGACCGACCTTTAGGTGGCGTGCCTGCGGCATCTCCATCCTCTCGATCTTCGCGTGGAACTTCACCTGGACATCGAACGACAATCTGATACGTTCGAGCCCCTTCACTTCGAGGGGAATTGGAACTCTCACATCTAGGATTTTGAGCGCCTCAATTCGCGAAACGGTGACAACTCTTGAGCCGGGCACCAAGCTCCACTCTGGAATGTCCAGCACTTCGCTGATGAACCTGGCGATCTCGGGTAACCGCGACTCTAGGTTACGCTGAGCCTGAGCAGCCGACTTGTTCCACTGCTCCCTTCCGTATGCTGCCGCTTCGGTGAGGAGTGAATCAAACATGGCCCCCACAGAGTGAAAAACCTGAAGCTCCACCCCGGCGCGAGTGGCAAACTCGATGATCTTCGGATCGTGGAAGGCGTTATCACGCGCGACGAGGGCACCGGTCTCGCCCCTCGCGGCCACCAGATCATCCACTACAGACAGAAAGATCGCGGCATCACGAAAGCCGACATCCTCCTTGCCCTCCTTGAACGGTGGGTGTCTGTCTACTGCCATCTTGAAGATTTCAGCCACCGGGCGGCTTGTAAGCGGAACGGTTGCCAGCCCGTACTTTTGCTTCAGCGCGCCCACCTTCCCCCGATAGTTCGCGAGGGCCTTGGCAGGATCCGGCTCGTCGACTGATATGCGTATCTCTTGGACACCACCAAAGTGCGCCTCAGCAGCCCGGGCTTTAGACCTCACATCGCTTAGCCTCTCTGCCAATCCACGCCGCCATCGCTCTTCGAGCTCGATCTCGACGCCGGCCGGAAAGAATACGGGGATCTTGAGGGAGGCCATAATCCCAAGAACGTTCTCCAGATCAGCGGAAAGACGCGGCCAGCCCGTCGCGACAAGCTCACTGGTTTCGAAGTAGAGGCGTGAGAACATTGGCTCAGTCTCTGTGAGGGTCCAGGGCGTCCGCGCGCCTGGCGCGCGAGCTGGCTGTCCAATTCGAGAAGTCCACCGGTTGATCGATCAGCATGTCCGGAGCTGCGTGCAGTGCCCGAGCGATTGCATTCGTTTTCCGAACGCCGGGCAACCGTTCAGGAGCGCGATGGCCGCGATCAGTCCCAACTCGCGCAGGCCAAGCTAGGAATCCCACGGCTCAGGAGCGCAGCACCTGGCCCGCGGCCGCGCCGGTGAGCTTGCGGTCCGCCCAGGTCACCGCGCCGTTGACCACGGTGTACTCGACGCCGCGCGACGGCATGACCATGCGCTTGGCTCCGCCGGGCAGGTCGAAGCGCCGCTCGCCGCGGTTGGTCGAGCCCACGCGGGCCGCGCCGAAGATGGCGACGTCGGCGGCGAGCCCGGGGGCGAGCCGGCCGCGGTCCCGGATGCCGAAGACCTCGGCCGGATCCGAAGTGAGCCGCCGCACCCCTTCCTCCAGCGTTAACGCCTGGCGCTCGCGCACCCAGGTGCCGAGGAGATACGTCGGGTAGCCCGCGTCGCACAGCATGTCGACATGCGCCCCGCCGTCGCCCAGCGCCACCAGCACGCTCTTGTCATTCAGGATCTCCGTCATGCGGTCGACCCGCGTGTTGAACGAGGCCATGGTGAACTCAATCTCGAGGTCGTCCTGGAGGGTCAGGTCCAGGAAGGCATCGACGCCGTCCTTGCCCTGCTCGCGGGCGATGTCCGCGATCGCGCGGCCCTCGAGCGCTTTCAGCGCGGGCGACTTGACCTCGTGCACGTTGATGCGCGCCCAGTTGCCGAAGGCCATCGGTTGCTTCAGCTCCTCGCGGAACTGGTTGCGGAAGGCGGGGTCGGCGTAGACGGCGGCCTGGGCCGCCTTCGACTTGTCGACGAACACCCGGTTCCAGGAGGGGAACGCCGCGAACGAGAACGGGCTGCGCATGTTGATGTCGCGCGTCAGCGGCAGCGGCGAGGTCTGCGGCCGCGCACCGCGGGCGATGAGCGGCGCCGCCTTGCGCAGCGTGTCGCGCACCGCCTCCGGGATGTCGTCGCGGTCGAAGAGCGCCAGGAACGTCACGTGCTGGCCGCTCTCGCGCAGGAGGAGGTCGAGCAGGTCGTACTCCTCGTCGTCCATCACCGCGATCTTGCGGGTCAGGGCGATCTCGATGGCGCCCTTGCCGCGCTCCTTGAGCGCGTTGGCGTACGCCGTGAGCTCGTCGCGGCTGGCGTTGCGGCACGCGAGCGGGCGGCCCTGGAAGCCCAGGTGCTGGTTGAGGATCGTCGTCGAGAAGCCGAACGCGCCGGCATCGATCGCCTCGCCGAGCAGCGCCTTGATCTGCACGGTCTCGTCGGGCGTCGCGGCTCGCTCTATCGACGCCTCGCCCATCACCCAGTGGCGGAACGGGGTCAGGGGCGCCAGGAAGCCCAAGTTGAGCGACGGCCTCCGCCGCGCCGCGGCCTCGAGGAATTCCGGGAAGGTCTCCCAGTCCCAGGTGATGCCCATGTTGAGGACGTCGAACGGAATCGCCTCGACGTTGACCAGGTCGCGCATGGCGACCTCGCGCGCCGTGGGCCTGCACGGCGCGATGCCCACGCCGCAGTTGCCCATGATGACGCTCGTGACGCCGTGCCACGACGACGGGGTCACCGCGCCGTCCCAGCAGATCTGGGCATCATAATGGGTGTGCGGGTCGATGAAGCCCGGCGCGACCACGAGGTCGGCGGCATCGATCACCTTCGTCGCGCCGCCCGTCACGTGGCCGATCTCGGCGATCGTGCCGCCCACAATGGCCACATCGGCCCGGCGCGCCGGCGCCCCCGTGCCGTCCACCAGCAAGCCGTTCTTGATCAGCAGGTCGTAGGCCATGGAATCCTCCTGAGCGTCAGTGGCCGCGATCCTACCACACGGGCCAATCGCCAACGCGCTATGCTCTCCCCCCATGAAGCCGCGCGTCATCATCATCAGCATTGATGGCTTCGCCGCCTTCTACTGGCGGGACCCCGCGGTGCGGGCGCCTGTGCTCCGCCAGCTCGCGGAGCGCGGTGCGCTGGCTGCCGGCATGGAGACCGTGTTCCCGAGCACCACGTGGCCGACCCACGCGAGCCTGGTGACGGGTGTCAGCCCGCGCGCGCATGGTGTCGTCGCCAACCACATCCTGAACCGCAAGACGCTGGCGCCGGAGGACCTGACCGGCGATCCTATCTACGACGCGCCCGCCCTCCTGCGCGCGCAGACCGTCTACGACCGCGCGCATGCGGCGGGCCTCCGGACAGCGGCGATCGACTGGCCCGCCACCCGCAACGCGACGACGCTCGACTTCAATCTGCCGTTCTTCAAGGACCAGCACGTGTTCGAGACACAGACCGCGCGTGGCGTCTGGGAAGAGCTGCGCGCGCTCGGCTACCCGCTGCACCGGCAGGGCGAGTGGGCCCAGCTCCCCAAGCGCTTTTACAAGGACGAGATGGTCGGCAGCGTCGCGGCACACGTGGCGCGGCGGCACGAGCCCAACCTGCTCCTCGTCCACTTCCTCTGCGTTGATAGCTTCCAGCACCTCTACGGGCCGCGCTCGCCGGAGGCCTATTGGGCCATCGAGTATGTCGATGGTCTCATCGGCCGGTTCCTGGATTCGCTGCCCACTGCTGTCGTGGATCAGACAAGCGTGTTTGTGGTCTCGGACCACGGCTTCCTGCCCTCCACGCGGGAGATCCGCCCGAACGTCCGGCTGCGTCGCCTCGGCGCCCTCCGCGAGGCGCGCTTCGTCATGAACCACGGCGCCGGCGCGCTCTACCGCCTCGACGCCGACGAGCGCGCGCTGGAGAAGCTCGCGCGAGAGATCGAAAAGATGGAGGGCGTCAGCGGGATGTGGTCAGCCGGCGACTACCCGGCCCTCGGTCTGCCGGCGCCCGCGGATCACCCGCAGGTCGCCGACGTGATGTTCGAGGCTGCGCCCGGCTATTCTTTCGGCGACGCTGCCGAGGGCGACGACGAGCACGGTGCGCCGAAGTACCTGGGCACCCATGGCCAGCGCCCAACCTATGCCGACAACGCCGCGTTCTTCTTGGCCTCGGGCGCCGAGATCGCGCGGGGACGCGAGATCGCGCAGATCAAGAGCCGCGATGTGGCCCCGACGGTGGCGCGGGTGCTCGGAGTCGACATGGGGGCCGTCGAAGGCGGTGTGCTCGAGCAGGCGCTCGCCTGACGGAGGTGGCCATGAGACTCGCTGGAAAGGCGGCACTGATCAGCGGCGGCGCGCGCGGCATGGGAGCCGTCGAGGCGCGGCTGTTCGTTCAGGAAGGTGCCCGGGTGGTCATCGGTGACGTGCTCGAGGCCGAGGGCCGGCAGGTCGAGGCCGAGATCAGGGCTAAAGGCGGCGAGGCCGTCTTCGTCCCGCTCGACGTCACCAGCGAGGCCGACTGGCAGCGCGCCGTGGCCACCGCTGTCAGCCGCTTCGGACGGCTCGACGTCCTGGTGAACAACGCGGGTGTCGGCGGCGCAGGCCGGCTCGAAGACACGACGGCCGAGGAGTGGGACCGCGTGATGGACATCAACGCCAAGGGCGTGTTCCTCGGCACCAAGGCCGCGATCCCGGCGATGCGCCGGACCGGCGGCGGCTCCATCATCAACATCTCGTCCCAGCTGGGTCTGGTCGGGATGGACGAGAGCAGCCCCCAGTACCAGGCGTCCAAGGGGGCCGTGCGGCTCTTGACGAAGCTGACGGCGCTCCAGTACGCGCGCGAGCGCATCCGGGCCAACTCGGTGCACCCCGGCCCCATCGTCACGCCGATGACCGAGCGGCGCCGGGCGGACCCCGCCGTGTACGAGCGCATGGTGTCGCGCATCCCGCTCGGCCGGTACGGGCAGCCCGACGAGGTCGCCTACGGCGTCCTGTATCTCGCCTCGGACGAGTCCTCGTTCGTGACCGGCAGCGAGCTGGTGATAGACGGGGGCTGGACCGCGCAGTAGCGGGCGGAGAGCGGGGTCAGGTCTTGCAATCACACATTTGTTGGATTGCAAGACCTGACCCCGCCTACGGCTACTCGGCCAGCCACACGGTGTCGAGCTGCTGGTTCAAGAAGTGTGACGGGGAGATGGTCCATCCGCGCACCTTGGCGCTGTGCGGGACGATCCGGTGCCATTGGAGCGTATAGATGTAGTGCGCCTCTTCGTCCAGCAGGCGCTTCTCGAACGCGCGGAGAAACTTCTTGCGCTCCTCAGGGTCCACGGCGCGCGCCTGCTTCAAGAACAGCTCGTCAAGGACGGCGTCCTTGTAGCGGCTGTAGTTGTTGTCGGAGACGCCGACGGACTGGAACTTCTGCACGTCGATGTCGGGCTCGACGACGAAGTTGCACTGAGCGTCCGAGGACACGTCGAAGTCGCCGCGCCTGGAGACGGAGATCATGGCCGAGGCCTCCACGGTCTCCAGCTTGACGTTGAGCCCGATCTGGCGCCACTGGTCGATCAGCCAGATGCCCACCGTCTCGTACGGCATCGGGATGCCCCGGTTCTTGAAGGTGAAGGCAAAGCCGTCGGGCACTCCGGCCTCCCGGAGAAGGCGGCGCGCCTCCGCCCGCGCCTTCACGATGTCGCGCCCGTAGCCGGCCAGCTTCTCCAGCTCCTGGGGCGGTGTCGCCCAGGGGGTCCCGGGGACCTGGATGCCCGCCACGTCCCGGACGACGGCGATTTTGGAGAGGTTCTTCGAGGCCTCGTATCGGTCCAGGGCCAGGGTCAGCGCCCGACGGACGCGCTTGTCGTCGAAGGGCTTCCGCTCGTGATTCATCGCCACGAGCGAGAGGCAGTCCCAGGGGCTTTCCTGGACCGTGATCTTCGAGCCAAGCGCCTGGACGAGGCTGTCGCGCTCCGACGGGGTGAAGCCGCGGAACTGGATGTGGGCGCGCTCCCCGCGGATAGCCGCCACCTGGGCCGACGACGCGGAGATGAAGATGGCCCGGTACCCGTCCAGGTAGGGCTTGCCCTTGTCCCAGTAGTCGGGGTTCTTCCGCCCCACGAAGTGCGAGCCCTTCACGTGCTCGACGAACTTGAACGGGCCGGTTCCCATCACGTTCGTCTCGTACCACCGCATGTCCTTGGCCAGGAGGTCCGCCTTGTAGATCCAGTTGAAGGGAGAGGCCAGCTTGACCAGGAACGAGGCCTCGGGCCACTTGAGCCGGAACCGCACGGTGTACGGGTCGGGGGCCTCGACCGCCTCGACAGCCTGGTAGGCCCCCTTGCGAAAGGAGATCACGCCGGCCGGCGGAGAAATGATCTTGTCATAGCTCGCCTTGACGTCGCGCGACGTCATGGGGCTGCCGTCGTGGAACCGGACGCCCTGGCGCAGCTTGAAGGTGTACGTCATGGCGTCCGGCGAAATCGTCCAGGACTCGGCCAGGTCGGGCACCGGTCGCGTGCCGGTTCGGTCGGTGGGATCGATGCGCAGGAGGGTGTTGTAGGCGGGCGCGAGGGGGTGGACGGTGCCGAAGGTGCCCTCGCGGTGCCCGTCATAAGAGGGCGGCTCCGAGGGAACCGGGAAGATCAGCTCTCCACCGTAGCGGGGCCGTTCCTGCGCCCCGGCGGAACCGGGCGGCATCCCGCCCGCCAGAAGTGTCGAGGAGAGGGCTAGTACGATCAGAAGCCACAGGGCATGGATCATGTGGTTCACCCTCCGGACGAGATGCCTCGTCCACCGGCCCGTAACGAATCGTCGCAGAAGAGAGACGGTCCCCTGGGGGCCTCGACGTTAACGGCGCGTGAGGCGCCCTGTCAAGGCGCTCAACTAACGGGTCGGGCAGCCCGTCCTTCTCGAAGCGCTTGAGATCCTCCAGCCGCCTATTGGACCAAGGTCCAATAGGCCATCCGGTCCACGGTGGCTAGGCTCAGACGGCAGGGCGCCGTCACTGTCAGCACTGCTCGGGCTCTGCGAAGGAGGGCTTGCCATGCTGCGCAGCGTCAGCGACTTGCAACACGTCACCATCACGGCGATGGACGGCAGCCTCGGAAGCATGAGTGATCTCTATTTCGACGACCGGAGCTGGGCCGTGCGCTACCTGGTGGTCGAAGCCGGCACCTGGCTTCCGAGTGGTCGGGTATTCGTGCCCCCGGCCTCCGTCCGGAGCGCGGACTCGAGCACCCTGCGCGTCGCATTGAGCAAAAAGCAGGTCAATGTCAGCTCAATGGTGAACACCGGAGACGCGCACCTCCAACCCGCGACCGCGGTCATGGGCTGCGCCATGCAGGCGGAAGACGGAGAGATCGGTCACGTCAAGGATGTCCTCGTGGACGACAAGGCGTGGGCCATTCGCTACCTGGTGGTCGACACCGAGAAGTGGTGGGCGGGTAAGAAGGTCTTGGTGTCACCGGGCTGGCTCACCCGCGTGACGTGGGGCGAGCCGAAGACGCTCTTCTGCCTCGTCACCTCGGCCGACGACACAGCCGCCCCTCGCACCCTCTCCCGGAGCTTGGCCGGATGAGCGATCAGCCGCAGACTTGGACCGGCCCTGATCTAAGGTGAGCGGACCAGTTGAATGGATGGACCGGGTCGGCTCACATCACACAAGCGGCCAGGGGAAGCGGTGGCCGCTCTTGTCCTCCGGGAAGCGGGCGTAATCGGCAAGCGCCTGGGCGCGGACCAGGAGCGCCTGCTGCTCATGGGCGTCGAGGAGATCGGCTAGCGGCTCGGGCAGGCCGTCTTTCACGAAGCGTTTCAGGTCGTCCAGCATGTCCTTCGGAATCGGCTCGCCGGCGTAGTCCCAGATGACGGTGCGGAGCTTCATCTCGGTGTGGAAGGTCAGGCCGTTGTCGATGGCGTAGATCAGGTTGTCGGGGCCGAGGAGGCAGTGGCCGCTCTTCCGGTCGGCGTTGTTGGCGACGAAGTCGTAGACGCAGATCTTCTGGAGGCGCTCGCGGTGGCGCGGGTCTTCGCGCAGGGTGAACCAGTGCTGCTCGAACTCGGCCTCGATGAAGAGCTGGAAGGATCCCTCGCCGTGCGGGCCCTCGCGCACGATGGTGGGCGGGACCAGGCCCCAGCCGAGGGCTTCGGAGAAGAGATAGGCCGCCAGCTCGCGCTTGTAGAGGCCGGGCGGGAAATCCCAGAGCGGGCGCTCGCCGCGATCGGGCTTGTAGATGGCGCGCGCGCAGGTGGGGCCCAGCGTCACCTCGGCGAGGAGCGTCACGTTGCTGGCCCAGGGCATGCGTCCCTTGACTGTGACCTCGCCGCGGGTCAGCAGATCGAGCGCGTCAGTGGACAACATGGCCGTTGCTGCGCGGGCAGACGTGGCCGGCGGGGTCCATGGGCCCGCTGCAGACGGGGCAGGGCGGCCGCCCGCCCTTCATCAGCTCCTTCGCGCGCTCGACGAAGGCCTGCGCCTGCTCGCGCGTGATGCGCACGCTCGCGGTGGCGGGCTCTTCGCCCGCGCGCTGGCCTTCCTCTTCCTCTTCGAACAGCTCGTGGGCGTGCACGATGATGCGCTCGTGCTCCTCGTCGTAGCCGACTCCAAGCGTGGCCACGATCCACGCGGGCTCGGCGAAGGGGAGCAGGTCCATCTCGGCGGGCACCTTGCCCTTGGGCGCGCCCAGCTTGGTGATGAGGCCGGTCATGTATTCGGCGAGGGCGCGCACCTGCTCCTTCTCGCACTTGAGCGTGATGAGCCGGCCCGTCTCCTGCGCCTGGAGAAAGAAGACGCGCTCACCCGGCTTGCCGACGGCGCCGGCGGTGAAGAAGTTGGGCTGTTCGAAATCGAAGGATTCGCTCATTTGATGCCGAGGGCGGAGAGGTCGCCGTCCATGGAGTTGACGGTCAGGGCGGCGGCGCCTGAAGACCGATAGGCGATGGCCGTGATGGAGGCCGTGCCGATCATGATGCGCTGGAAGAGGTCGAGCGGGGTGCCGAGGGCATGCGCCACGACGGCCTTGATGGGGTCGGCGTGGGAGACGGCGATGACGATCCGGCCCGGGTGACGGGCCACGATGCGCGCGATGGCGCCCGTGATGCGCGCCTGCATCTCGGTAAACGATTCGCCGCCCTCGAAGCGGAAGCCGCTCGGGTGGTGCTGGACGGCCTTCCACTCGGGTTTGCTTCCCGCGTCCTTCAGCGCCATGCCCGTCCACTTGCCGATGTCCAGCTCCAGGAGGCCGCGCTCGATCCGCACGGCCATGTTGCGCGCTTTCGCGATGATGGCGGCCGTCTCGCGCGCGCGCTCGAGTGGTGACGAGTAGACGGCGACGACCTTGGCGATCTTGGCGATGCGTGCGGCGGCGGCTTCGGCCTGGCGGCGGCCCTCGTCGCAGAGGTGCAGGCCGCGCGCGCGGCCGGGCAGCTTCACGCCCGTCGTCGGCGTGAGGCCGTGGCGGACAAGGAGGACCACGGTCGGTGGCGCGGGCTTCTTGTCCTTCATGCCCCCCTCATCCACTCAGCCCTCGCCTCGCGGCCGAGCCGCTCAGCTCGAACTGCGGCCCTCTCCCCGTCCCCCTCACCCTGCCCTCTCCCCCTCCAGGGGCGAGGGAAGAGCAAACGACCCTCTCTCCCTCCGAGGGCGAGGGAAGAGCAAACGACCCCCTCTCCTTCCGGGGGCGAGGGAAGAGCAAACGACCCTCTCTCCCTTTTGAGGGAGAGGGTTGGGGTGAGGGTGGAGGGTCATAGGGCGCAACCCGTACTAGCCATGCCTGCGCGCCTCTTGGAGGGCCTGCCAGATGCGCGCGGGCGTGGCGGGCGCCTCGCGGAGCACCACGCCGAACTCGCCAAGCGCGTCTTCCACGGCGTTGACGATGGCCGCCGCGCCTGGGATGGCGCCGCTCTCCCCCACGCCTTTGACGCCGAGCGGGTTGATGATCGAGCGATGCTCGGTCAGCGCGACGGGGATGTCGGGCACGTCGTCGGACTTGGGGATGCAGTAGTCCATGAATGAGCCCGTCAGCAGTTGGCCGGCTTCGTCGTAGACCAGCTCTTCCATGAGGCCGGCGGCGATGCCCTGGACGGCGCCGCCCTGGAGCTGGCTCTCGACGATGGCCGGATTGATCGCGCGCCCCGGGTCGTGGACCACCGCGTAGGCCAGCAGGCGCACGCGGCAAGACTCGACGTCCACGTCCACGACCGCGGCCTGGGTGCCGAAAGCCCACGTCACCGTGGCGGGATAGAAGTAGGTGCAGGCGTTGAGGCCGGGCCCGGCCATTGGAGTTTGAGGCGTGGGCTTCAGCGCCTTGGACTTGACGGCAGCCAGCGCGAGTCGCGCGAGGGTCACGCTCCTGTTTGGCGAGCCGATGACGAAGGCCTCGCCGCGCTCGATGCGGATGTCCTCGGGTGCGGCCTCAAGCAGCTCCGCGGCGACCTGCTGGGCCTTCTGCTTCACCTCGCGCGCGGTCTGGGCGACGGCCGGGCCGGAATTGGCCATGACGCGGCTGCCGCCCGTGCCCATGCCGAAGGGGAACTGGCTCGTGTCGCCCGCCATGACGTGCACGTCCTCGAAGTTGGCGCCCAGCTCGGCGGCGGCGATTTGCGCCAGCGTTGTCGCGTGCCCTTGCCCCTGCGCCGTCACGCCGATGTAGACGTAGACCTTGCCGCTCGGGTCCACGCGCACCGTCGCGCCTTCATAGGGCCCGAGCCCGGAGCCTTGCGCGTAGCAGGAGACGCCGATGCCGAGGCGGCGCGTGCCGTTCCGGTTCTCCTGCTGGCGCCTGCGCCACCCGTCGTAGCCCAGGATCGCCAGCGCGCGGTCGAACGAGCCGGGGAAGTCCGCCGGGTCGTACGCGATCGGCGTGCCGTCCTTGTAGATGAGGCCGGGCTTGTAGGGCATCTCGTCGGGGCGCACGAGGTTGTGGTGGCGCAGTTCGACCGGGTCGATGCCGAGGCGGCGGGCGCCGATGTCCATCAGGCGCTCCATGACGAAGTTGGCCTCGGGCCGGCCCGCGCCGCGATAGGCGCCGTTGAGCGTCTTGTTGGTGACCACACTCTTGCCCTGGCTGCGGAAGTGCGCCACGCGGTAGGGCGCGCAGAAGTGGTTGACCGTGTTGAGCGTGAGCCCCTCGCCCTCGATGGGGTAGGCGCCGACGTCGGCCAGGAACGAATCATCTATCGCCACGATGGTGCCGTCGCGCTTGAAGCCGATCTTCGCCTCGTGGACCTGGTCGCGGTCGTGGCCGCTGGTGACGAGGTCCTCGCCGCGCCCCGAGATCCACTTGACCGGCCAGCCGGTCTTGAGCGCCGCGGCCGCGACCAGCATCTCCTCGGGATAGATCGAGCCCTTGGGGCCGAAGCCGCCGCCGACGTCGGGCACCATCACGCGGATCTGCTCGGCGGGCAGCTCGAGGACGGCGGCCAGCGAGTCGCGGAGTGAATACGGGTTTTGCGTGGAGGACCAGACGGTGAGCGTGCCCGTGTCCGCATCGCGGTAGGCGAGCGCCCCGCGCGTCTCGATGAAGCCGCCGGCCATGCGCGGGTGCCGGATCTTCTCGCTGACCACGACGTCGCACTGCATCCAGGCCTTGTCCACGTCGCCGTAGTGGGCGCCGACGGGCAGCGTGGTGTTGTCGGGCCAGTCGTGGATCGGGGGCTTCGCTGTCACGGCTTTTTCGGTATCCGCGGCGACGGGCAGCGGCTCGTACTCGATCTCGACGGCCTGCGCCCCGTCGGCCGCCGCATAGGCGCTCTCGGCAAGGACGACGGCCACGGCCTCGCCCACGTAACGGACGCGCTCGTGCGCGAGGACGGGCACGGCGAAGGAGCGGCCCTTGTACTGGCCGCCATAGGCCGCGGGCATGGAGCGCTTGATCTCGGGCAGATCGCTCGCCGTCCACGCCGCCGTCACGCCCGGCAGGGCCTTGGCGGCCGCCACGTCTATCTTAATGATGCGGGCGTGGGCATGGCGGCTCCTCACCACGGCCATGTGGAGCAGGCCGGGGCGGGAGAGGTCGTCCACGTAGCGGCCGGCGCCCGTGATGAGCCGCCGGTCTTCCTTGCGCTTGGGAGACGCGCCGATCAGGTCCTGGGCCGAAGTCACGAAGAGGAGTGTATACGTCCCCGCCAACTCCCGCCAGCGGGGCCATCTCAACCTGACCCCGACTCTGCGACCAGCAAGACAGAATGCCGTCGCATCGCTCTAGCTCATCGAATCGGCCAGCGGCTCATTCGGCCCAGAGGACCTTCCGGGCGTCTCAAGGTAGGCGCCCCGCCTGCGGTCAGTGCTGGGGCGGAGCCAGGGGTGGTGCCGGGGGGGCGGGAGGCGCCGGCGCGACGGGATAGGGCACCCACACCCACTGGTAGGCGACGGTCACGCCATCGCCGTACAGCCGATAGCACCCAGACGGATAGCAGCTTTCCCGCGGCACGGGAGCGACATACACCTGCGGCTGAGGATAAACCGCGGGAGGCGGGGTCACGTAGACCGGCTCAGGATAGCGGTAGTAAACCCTGGGGGTGGTGGCGGCAATCACGGAGCCGACAATGAGCCCACCGAGCAGCGCGCCGGGGAGCCACCGACCGACATGCCCACCGCCGCCATGCCAGCCGTGGCTCTGACCCCCGCGATAACCGCCACGATGTCCGGAGGCGGCGAAGGCCGGGTTGATGAGCGCGAGGGAAAGAGCCCCAACGACCGCGAGACTGATGACCTTCTTCATCGCCCTGTTCCTCCCTGTCCGCTGCGTCAAGGTATGGCCGGACGTCGCGCTCTGCCTCGGAAGAGCTCGCACGGCGTCCGTGTCTAGTGATTCCTGAGCTTGCAGTGTCCGTGTGTAGGCGGTATGTAGCCCGTGTAAAGAAATGTGAACAGGGATTCTTGATATGGACCGATCTCCGCCCCGGTGACGGCGTCCACCGAGCCCCCCGCGAGTCGCTCGATACGCCAAAGGATCTGCCCTAAGAGGCGTTGCGTCAAGGGGCGTTCGGCCAGCTGGAGGATGAAGTACCGGGCATGCCGGATCAGGCGACGGCCGGTCTTGAACAGCCGCTGCTGCAAGCTCGTCCCCGACCTGGCTTCACTTGCCGTGGATCATCTCACTGCCGCTACGTCCCTCGGGCGACCGAATGGGTCATGCTGTCCGGTCGCCCGTAGCTACGGCCAAGCCACAATGGCATCATAGAGGCGTGCCTGCCGCGGCGCCCTGCCGCGACGGGTGAAGCTGCGGCGGTGCGGCCAGCGCCACAAGGCGGGGATGCGGTCCCCGCGCCATCGCCCCGGATAGCCGCCGGAGTAACGCCCGGCCGGCAGGCACATGTCCCGCGTTCTTTGAGGTTGCAATTCGCAACCTCAAACGCGACTGCACTCGGGGTCAGGTCTTGAAATCCAGCATGCCGCGGTTTGTTATCCTCTGCCGGTGATCGAGGGTTATCGGGCTGTGGAGGTTCTGTATCACAGCTATCTCACCGGGCTCATCCTGACCACGGTGAGCCGGCGGAGCGGGGCCGACGCGGCCGAGCTCGTCTTCCGCACCTTTCGGCGCCAGCACTTCGAGAAGTTTCTGCCCGGGCTCGCCAAGCTCGGCCTCTCGGCGCTGCCGCATGCCGTGGCCTGTGCCCAGTACCACTACCTGTCGAATCACCTGGGCGGCGTGCGCGTCGAGTATATGTACGAGTCCGACCGGAAGGCCTGGGTGCGCTACGCGCCGCCGCGCTGGATCTACGACGGCGCGGCCATCTGCGGCGTGCCGAGCGAGGTATCGCGCGCGATGCTTCGCGGCTGGCACGCGCACAACGGCGTGTCCTTGGGCAACCCGCGGCTCGGCTTCGTCTGCACCAAGCAGACCACCGACGGCCAGCCGGGTCTCGAGGGCTACTACCTGGAATACGACCGCGACTTGGATCCCGAGGAGCGGCTACGCTTCGCCCCTGACGAGGACGGGCCCGACTTCGATCCGGCCCGAGCTCCACGCGTCGAGGGTGCGGATTGGCCGCAGGAGCGCCTGCGGAAGATCGTCCGCAATTACGCCATGGACTACGTGCGGACCATTTTGCCCGTGCTCGCCGAGACCTTCGGCGATGCGGAGGCGACGCGGCTGGGAGGCGTGACGGGCCGTCTCATCGGGATGCAGTACTACGCCGAGACGGCGGGGCTCCTCGGCATCGACGGCCGCCGGCCGGAGGACTTCGCCGAGTACCTTGTCCGCATGGGCCTGGCGCAGGATGACCGGATCGAGTGGGCGCGCGAGGCGGACGAGGTCGTGGTGCGCCAGCACACCTGGCGGCTCATGCAGGGCGTCGTCTCGCCGCCGCCGGCGGTCTTCAATTCCTGGAACGCGCTCTGGCAGGGGGCGCTGTCCGTGCACAACCGGCGGCTCGTCCTCGACGCGCGCCGCCGGCTCGACCAGGGCGATCCCTGCTTCGAGTGGCGCGTGCGCCCGAGGCGGCCAGAGTAGCGCTCGCCCGCCCGGCACATTCCCCACGCCGTTTGAGATCGCAATTTGCGATCTCAAACAGGGGGGGGCGGCCGAGGATCTTTGAGGTTGCAATTTGCAACCTCAAGTTTGAGGTACCAATTTGGCACCTCAAGTTGGCATGCACTGCCGTTGTGAAGCATCATTGGGGGCGTGCCTGCCGCGCCGCCCGGCCGGCACATTCCCCACCAAACTTGAGGTCGCAATTTGCGATCTCAAGATGAGGGCACCCTAAGGTTCCTCCCTCTCAACTGTATCTCGGCGGCCACAGATTGACACTCTGCATGAGCATTGTCATAAGCGTGCCATGGAGAAGCCGTTTGCCATGGCCCCCGACTCTAGGATCGCGCGTCGTATCCTCTTTGTGCGGGGCCATAAGGTGATGCTCGACCGGGATCTCGCTGTCCTGTACGGGGTCTCGACCAAACGGCTCAACGAGCAAGTACAGCGCAATATCGAACGTTTTCCTGCTGATTTCATGTTTCAGCTGACTCTCGACGAGGCCGAGTCTTTGAGGTCGCAATTTGCGACCTCAAACAGGGGACGGGGCGGCCGGCGTTACTTTCCGTTCGCCTTCAGCGAGCAGGGGGTCGCTATGCTGTCCGGCGTACTCAAGAGCCGCCGGGCGGTGCTTGTCAACGTCGAGATCATGCGGACCTTCGTGAAGCTGCGCCAGATCCTCTCATCGCACGCGGAGCTCGCCCGCAAGCTCGAGGAGCTGGAGAAGAAGTACGACAGTCAGTTCAGGGTGGTCTTTGACGCGATCCGCGAGCTCATGAGCGCGGAGCCCGGCGAAAATCGCCCGGTCGGATTCCGGCCGTCGCGGGGCTAGGAGCCGGGCTCGCCTCGCGAAATCCGGCTGAAGCACGCTCGACAGAAATATGCGTATAGTCTGAGCGGTCCGAAGCCCGATGGCTCAACCGGAGAGCGCCAGCCCGACGAACGTTCCCGCCTCCCCGACGGCGCTGCCCGTCGAGGGCTTCAGGGGCACCCCCGAAGAGATCGAACGCCAGTGGTACGAGCAGGTCTACCGCGGGCGCGGGGACAGCATGCTCCAGCTGACCTGGCGCGCGGTGCTCATGGGCTCGGTGCTCGGCGGCGCGCTCTCGCTCACCAACCTCTATATCGGGCTCAAGGCGGGCTGGGGCTTCGGCGTGGCGATCACCGCGTGCATCCTCTCGTACGCGATCTGGACCACGCTGCACCGGGTCGGGATCGTGCGCGAGCCCATGACCATCCTCGAGAACAACTGCATGCAGTCCACGGCCAGCTCCGCGGGATACTCCACCGGCGGCACGCTGATCTCCGCCTTCGCGGCCTACATGCTCATCAACAACAGCACCATGTCCTTGCCCACCATGCTCGCGTGGGTGTTCTGCCTGTCGGTGCTCGGCGTCACCATGGCGATCCCCATGAAGCGGCAGATGATCAACGTCGAGCAGCTGCGCTTCCCGAGCGGCATCGCCGCGGCCGAGACGCTGCGCGCGCTCCACTCCGTCGGGGAATCGGGGATGCGGTCGGCCCGCGCGCTCGGATGGGCCGGCCTGTTGGCGGTCGTCAGCAAGTTCTGGACCGAGGGCCTGGTGGTCGTGAGCGCGCAGCTCGCCCCGTTCATGATCGGCACGTGGGTGGCCGCGCTGAACCAGCGCGTGTTCGGCCCCGCATGGATGGGACGCACGGTGATGTTCTCCTGGGAGCCCATGTTCATCGCCGCCGGCGCCATCACGGGGCTCCACGTGTGCTGGAGCATGTTTCTCGGCAGCGTCACGGCGTGGATGATCTTCGCGCCCGTCCTCCAGCACCGCGGCATCATCGAGGGCTCGGGCTACGCGACGATCGTGCAGTGGACGCTCTGGGGCGGCGTCGCCTGCATGGTCACGTCGAGCCTGCTCTCGTTCGGACTGCAGTGGCGGACCGCGCTCCGCGCCTTCACCGATCTCCGGGCGATGTTCGGCGGCGGCCGCGGAGCCGCAAACGATCCCGTCGGCGCGATCGAGACGCCCGCCTCGTGGTTCATCACCGGCCAGGTCATCGGGTTCCTCGGCCTGGCGTGGCTCGGCCACCGGACCTTCGGCATGCCGTACTGGCAGACGGCGGTCGCCGTCGCGCTGTCATTCGCGCTTGCGCTCGTCGCGTGCCGCGTCACCGGCGAGACCGACACCACGCCCGTGGGCGCGATGGGCAAGATCACCCAGCTCACGTTCGGCGCGCTCAGCCCGGGCCACATGAACATCAACCTCATGAGCGCCAACATCACCGCCGCCGCGGCGGGCAGCAGCGCCGACCTGCTCACCGACCTCAAGAGCGGCTATCTCCTCGGCGCGCACCCGCGGAAGCAGTTCATCGCCCAGTTCGCCGGCATCTTCGTCGGGACGCTCGTCAGCGTGCTGTGCTTCAGGCTGCTCGTGCCCGACGCCAGCGCGCTCGGCACCGACCAGTTCCCCGCGCCCGCGGCGCAGACCTGGCGCGCCGTCGCCGTCGCGCTCTCAGAGGGTCTAGGCGCCCTCGGGCCCGTCAAGATCTGGAGCATCGTCATCGGCGGGCTCGTGGGCATCGTGCTCACGCTGCTTCCGAGGATCTTCCCAACGCGCCGGCACCTCATCCCGTCGCCGGCCGGCGTGGGCCTGGCGTGGACCTTCCACTGGCACTACGGGCTGCTCTTCTTCATCGGCGGCGTGCTCGGCTGGTGGGTCCAGAAGAAGCATCCGAAGTGGTCGGAGGAGCTCACGTTCCCCGTGGCGTCCGGCTGGATCGCCGGCGAGAGTCTCATGGGCGTCGGCCTCGTGATGTGGGAGAACGGGCCGGAGCTCGTGCGCAAGCTCTTCGGCCGCTGAGGTTGCCTCTCTCCCGGCGAGCCGCGGTATGCTGTCATCGTGGCCTGGGACCCAGCGCAGTACCTGAAGTTCGCCGACCAGCGTTTGCGGCCGGCGGTCGACCTGTTGAACCGGATCGACGCCGCCGACCCGGGCGAGGTCTGTGACCTGGGCGCCGGCGCGGGCAACGTGACGCGCCTCCTCAAGGCGCGGTGGCCGAACGCGCGCGTCACCGGCGTGGACGCATCGCAGGAGATGCTCGCGAAGGCGGCCGCGGCGGCCCCGGAGATCACGTGGCAGCGGGCTGATCTCGCGACGTGGCGGCCGGAGCGGCCGGCCGACGTCATCTATTGCAACGCGGCCTTGCACTGGCTCGGCGACCACGAGCGGCTCTTCCCCGCGCTGCTGTCCGCGCTGGCGCCCTGCGGTGTCCTCGCGGTGCAGATGCCCCGCAATTTCTCCGCGCCGTCTCACACCGCGATGGTCGAAGCCGCGCGGAGCGGGCCGTGGAAGGCGAAGCTCGAGCCGCTGCTCAGCCCGATACCGGTCGCTGAGCCGGCCTTCTATTACGGCGTGCTTTCACCGCGCGCCGCGGCCCTCGACATCTGGGAGACCGAGTATCTCCAGGTGCTCGAAGGCGAGCACCCGGTCAAGGAGTGGACCAAGGGCACGTGGCTCAAGCCGCTGCTCGACGCGCTCGACGAGCCGCACCGGAGCGGCTTCGAGTCCGCATACGCCGAGCTGGTCGCCCGCGCCTATCCGCGCCGCGCCGATGGCCGCACGCTCTTGCCGTTCCGCCGCCTCTTCATCGTGGCCACGGCGCGTCAGGGCTGAGCTGATGCGAATCCTGCTCGTCTCCTGCTATGAGCTGGGCCACCAGCCGCTGGCGGTCGCCTCGCCGCTGGCTTTCCTCGAGCGCGCCGGTTTCGTCGCCGATGCGCTCGACATCTCCGTCGAGGAGTTCGACGCCGACAAGGCGGCGCGCGCCGGACTGGTCGCGATCTCCGTCCCCATGCACACGGCGCTCCGACTGGGTGTCCGCGTGGCTACGATGATCCGGCGGATCAACCCGGGCTGTCACATCTGTTTTTACGGGCTCTACGCGTCGCTGAACGCGGAGTACCTGCTCGCGCACTGCGGCGACTCGGTGATCGGCGGCGAGTTCGAGTCGGCGCTGGTGGCGCTCGTGGAGGCGCTTGCGGCCGGGCGTCCGGGCGTGGTCGAGGGAGTCCACCTGCGGGGCCACGCCGCCAAGCCTGTGCTCGATCGTCTGCCTTTCCCCGTGCCGAGCCGGGGGGCGCTGCCGCGCCTCAAGAAGTACGCGCATCTGGACAGGGACGGCCGCAAGGATCTTGTGGGCTACGTGGAGGCAAGCCGCGGGTGCCTGCACCTGTGCCTGCACTGCCCGATCCCGCCCGTGTACGGCGGCCGCTTCTTCGTGGTGCCGCAGGAGATCGTCCTCGCTGACATCCGTCAGCTGGTGGGGGAAGGCGCGACCCACATCACCTTCGGCGACCCGGATTTTCTGAACGGTCCGGGCCATTCGCTCGCGGTGGTTCGTGCGATGCACGCCGAGTTCCCGTCGCTGAGCTTCGACTTCACCGCGAAGGTCGAGCACATCATTGAACGAGAGGAACTGTTTCCCGAGCTGCGAGCGCTCGGCTGCGCCTTCATGATCTCGGCCGTCGAGTCGCTGAGCGATGTAGTTCTCGGCAACCTTGAGAAGGGCCACGCGCGCGCCGACGTGCCGCACGCGCTTCGGATAGTCCGGGAGGCGGGCATCGCCTTCCGGCCCACGTGGGTCGCCTTCACGCCGTGGACGACGCTCGAGGATTATCTGGACATGTTCGAGTTCGTCGAGCGGGAAGGGCTGATCGACCACGTCGACCCCGTCCAGTTCGCGCTGCGGCTTTTGGTCCCGCCCGGCTCGGCCCTGCTGACGCGCGAGGCGATCACGCCGTACCTGGGTCCGCTCGACCAGGCCGCCTTCATCCATCGCTGGACGCATCCCGACCCGCGCATGGACCTGCTTCAGCGGGAGGCCAGCCGCCTCGTCGAGGCCGCGGCCACCGAGGATGCGGCCGCCACGTTCTACCGGCTGAAAGCTCTCGCCCATTCGACGGCGGGCCTGCCGCTCGAGCCCGAGCCGGCGCTCGCGCCGGACAGACGGCGGCCGCCCAGGCTGACCGAAGCGTGGTTCTGCTGAGCGGAGCCAACCGAGGGCCAGTTCGGCCCTCTCAAGCCGGCGCTCCACGAAGGTGTGTCGGGCGTCGTCCTGTAACGCGCGTTCTTCATCGCTCGCGCCATCAATAAGGGCAAGAATCCGGCCGGGCGTCGTACCGATGCTGTATTCTCCCGGTGAGCCGCACGTCCCGGAGGCATCGAGCTTGGTGGGAGGTCGCGCCATGGAACAGTTGCCCGGTCGGCGTTCGTGTTTTCTGCTTGTCTCCTGTGTCTGTCTACTCGTCGCGATCGCGCCTGTCCCGGTGTGGGCGCAGGGCAGCGCGCCCGAGCTGATGCAGCGGGCGCTGGCGCGGGTCGAAGCGTCCCGCGACCACTTCGCGCGCACCCTTGAGCTGCGGTCTCGCGCCGGCGACCTGCAGCAGGCCCTGTCCGAGCTCGACCAGGCGTGTCCGGCGTTGATGACGGTCGGTGACCGCGCCGGTGCCGCCACGTGTCTGGTCAAGTCCGGTGACGTCGTGCGCATGCTGAGCCAGCTTCGCCTGGGTGTGCAGATGTCCGCCGAAGACCAGCGCTGGGTCCAGAACCTGCTCAGCGAGGCGAGCCGCCGGTACCGCGAAGGCGAGCGCCTGGCGCGGGCCGAGCGGGCTGTCCAGCCGCTCGCCGAGGCGCTCATCGGTCAGGTACGCACGCAGCTCGGCGCGGGCGCGCTGCACGACTACCGGTCGGCGGCAAGCGCGGCGGACGAGGCGATCCGTGTGGCCGCCGCCCTGCCCGATCGTCGCACCCTTGCTCGCGGCATCGAGCTGAAGTCCCAGCTCGATGTGGAGCAGGGCGATGTCGTCGCCGGCGCCGACGGCATCAACCGGGCGCTGGCCATTTACGCCAAGCTCAGCGACGACCGCGCGCGATTCTACGTGCTGCTCGACCGCGCCGACATTTTCGGGAAGCTCGCCGCCCGCTGCGACTTCAAGCTGACATTCGTGGAGTGCGACGAGGATGCGAAGCGGGCGCGCGCCGACTATGAGGCCGCGCGATCGATCGGGACGACCCTCGGGTGGTCGGGCCTCATCCGCCAAATCGACCAGTTCATCCGTAACATCGAGACGCGCCGCCAGTTGATCGCGAACCGCAAGCGGATGCACGCGTCCGTCGTCGGGCAGTTCCATCCCGCCAAACCCGGCGACGCATTGGTGTCGGAACGGTATGTGACGAGCGGTGGCGGCGTGCCGCGCGAGTTGGTCGAGGCAATCGCGGCGATGGGCGGCCTTCCAGGGGGCACCGACGCGCGGGGCGCGTACGTCCGGGGGATCGAGGCCGACATGCGCGGCGACGGGGATGCCGCCCTCGCCTCCTACCTGCGCGCTGTGGCGTTGCTCGAGGGTGATCGGCAGCGGGCGAGTGACAGCGAGGCGCGGGGCGTCTTCCTCGAGGACAAGATAGACTTCTACTATCCGCCGATCCTCCATCTCCTCCAGCGCGGCAAGCAGGCGGAGGCATTCCGGCTTATGGAGGCGTCCCGTTCGCGCGTGCTTTCCGACTTGCTGGCGACGCGGAGCGGGGCGACCGACCAGCGCCAGCGCGCGCTGCTGGCTCGCCACCAGGAGCTGCGTGCGAAGATCGGGCGGCTGCAGAAAGAGCTGTTCGACCTGCGAACGCGCCCCGACTATGACGCGGCCGGCGTGGGCGCGGCCGAACAGGACCTCGAGCGGCTGGAGCGCGAGCGCGCGAGCGCCGCCCAGGAGATGCAGCGGCTTGCGCCGGGTCTGCTCGAGCCGGCCTTCTCGGAGCCGGTTCCGCTGGGGGAGGTTCTCCAGGGCGCTACGGCCGGCCGTTATGACGTGCTCGAATACCTCGTCCTCGACACCGGTGTCATCGTCTGGCACATCGGGAGCGGCGGCGTCCACGTGCGCAACGTCTTCCTGCCCCGAGCCGAGCTCGGCGCCAAGGTCGATGCGCTGAGGAAGAGCCTGGTCAATCCGCGGACGCCATTCGACACGCGGACGGCGCGCGAGATGTTCCTGTTCCTCGTCGAGCCGATGCTTCAGTGGGTCAAGAGCGGAACGCTCGTGGTCGTCCCGCATGAGGATCTGCACTACGTGCCGTTCCAGGTCTTTCAGGATCCTTCGGACGGCCGGTTCCTCGGCGAGAAGGTCCGGATCTCGTACGCGCCGAGCGCCACCGTGCTCAGCAGGCTCAAGCCTGGCGGCGGGCTTGCCGGGAGCTCGATGCTCGCCGTGGCGGGACCGCGGCTCCCCGCGGGAGTGGACGAGGTCAAGGCGATCTCGCGTCTGTACCCGGCGGGGCGGGTGACGTTGCTGCTCGATGAGGCTGCCACGGAGGAGGAAGTCACGCGCCGCGTGGCGAGCCATGGGGTATTGCACCTGGCCGCTCACGGCGTCTTCGACGGGCCGGAGCCCTTGCTCTCGTATATCGAGCTCAGGCGGTCCTCGGGCGCCGATGGGCGCCTCAGTGCAGCCGAGATGTACGGGCTGCCGCTCGGCCAGGCGCGACTCGTCACGCTGAGCGCGTGCGAAACCGGCCGCGCCGAGGCGACCCACGCCGGGGAAGTCATCGGCATGCAGCGCGCGCTCATCTATGCGGGGGCTGGGTCCCTGCTCCTGACACAGTGGAAGGTGGACTCGGCCTCGACGGCGCTGTGGATGGAGACGTTTTACCGTGAGGCCGCCCAGGCCGCGCTTCCCGAGGCCGCGCGCCGCGCCAGCGCCGTGCTGCTGGCCAAGCCCGAGTACACGCACCCCCACTACTGGGGCGCGTTCTTCCTCGTGGGACGCTGAGGCGATGCCGTCTCTGCCCGGGTTGCTCGCGGAGGCGTTCGGTTCGGCCGTCACCAAATGGAGCGTCCTGACCGGCATCTGGACTTTCGTGCTCTACGGGATTGGCTACGTCGCGCTGCGCTTCCAGCTCACGGCGCTCGGTGTGGGTACGGACCTCGCGGTTCTCGACGAGCGCTACCTGTTCGAGGGCACGAAGTTCCTGCTGCAGGTCATGACGGCGATCCCGCTCGGGGTGCTGCTCGGGCTGCCGATCGCCGCGCTCGGATGGGTCGTCGTACGCGCCGTGCCCGCTGTGCGCGGGGCCGCTGCCCGCTGGTGGTCGGTGCCGGCGCGGCCGCTCATCGCCGGCATCGTCTTCGCCGTCCTTCTGATCCAGATCGTCATGCGACAGTGCCTGGCATTCAACGATCTTTTGCTCGCGACGGACCTGCCGAGACAGCCGACGTGGTTCCGCGCGATTTTGCTCGCGGGCGATGACACGCTGATGAACCTGTTCTTCGTTGTCCTCCTGGTGGGCGTCGGGGTCACCGCGGTGTGCGTGCTGGCGCTCGGGGCATGGGAGACGGCGCGCCCGTTTGACCGCGTGCTCGGCGTGCTGCTCGTTGTCCTGCTCGGCATCGAGCTGCTTCTTCTGCCCGTGAACTACGGCTATCTGAGCACGCGCCGGGCCATGCCGCGCATCGTGATCGGCACCCCAGTCGAGACTGGGCGGCAGGCATGGCTGGTCTGGGAGGGCAAGGACGGCGTCACATACCTTGCCCTCGATCCGAAGGGCGGACGGCGCCTCGTCACTGTGCCGAAGGGCGAGTTCAAGTTCATGGAGATGGTCGCGTACGATCCAGTGCTGCGGACGCTCTACGGCGGAGTCAGAGCTCGATGAGTGCGACGCTGAGGTCGCGGCTCCTGGCTCTCGCCGTCGCCGCCGGCGTGCTCTGCGTCGGATCGGTCTCAGCGCAGGAGTCGGTCTGGCAGACTCTCGCCGGCTTCTTCGGCATGTCGCAGTCGCCGAGCCAGCTTCGTTCAGGCTCCGGCGAGCCGGTGGCGGGTGAGATCTGGCTGGTCCCTGCCGCGGCCGGCGCGAGGACGAGGCTCACGGCGGAAGGCGGTTACAACTCGCCCGTGTTCCTACCAGACGGCAAGGCGCTCCTCGCGCTACGCGATGACGTCCTGGTCCGCATCGAGATCACCGGCGGCACCGTGACCGAGCTGGCGCGGCTGCTGGGCGTCACGAGGCTCGTCGGTGTCGCGCGCGAGCGGCCGGACGACCTTGCCGTACTGGCCGTCGGCGACGGCCGGCCCCGTATCGAGATCTTCGAGCGCAGCTCGGGCCGTCGGCGCGCCGTGCGCCACGACCCCCAGAGCAGCCGGGACCGGCTGATGCTCGCCTACGCGGAGGGTGACGAGCGGGAGTACGGCAGCGTGCGCGTCTTCATCGACGAGCAGAGCACGTCGTTCCGGCAGTGGACCGACGTCTTCATCCAGACCGCCGGCCGGCCCCCGGTTGATCTCACGAACGGCAATGGGATCAGCAGCCGCCAGCCGGCCCTGTCCCACGACGGCGCGCTTGTCGCGTACGTCAACGTCGGCCGCGCCCGCTGAAGACCAGGCGCGCTTGTGCAGCAAAACCCCCTAAACTATAGTGCTCGCCGGGTCGGGACGCTCGCCCGAGCGCGCAGGAGGACATTTTGGAACACGTGATCGTCGAGTTTCCTGAGCGTCGCGAGGTTTTCATGGGAGGCGTCAGCCAGGGCGACAACCTGAAGGACTCCGGCGGGTACTGGATTCTCCCGGTGGACGAGGGCTTCCACACCTTTACCCTCGGCGGCCCAAAAGACTTCGCTCCCGACAGCCAGGGGATCGATGTCCGCGGCACCACGCCCGGTCAGCCCCTGCACATCGTCTTCACGAAGAAGGTCTGACGTGCGCGTGCCCGTCCGATCGCTCCTGCTCCTCGCGGTGGCCGCGCTCCTCGCCGCCTGCGCCGGCCAGCCGATCAACACCAGGCTCGACGCGTTCGACGGCACCAGCGGGTACCGATACCGCAATCTGCCCTCCGAGGGCAACGCCGACGATCTGTTCGTGATCCTGGCCTTCTCCGGCGGAGGCACCCGCGCGGCGGCGTTCTCGTTTGGCGTCATGGAGGGGCTGAACGATACAAAGTATCGGGGGCCGAACGGGGAGCGCGCTCTCCTCGAGGACGTCGACGTGATCTCGTCCGTGTCGGGCGGCAGCTTCACTGCCGCCTACTACGGCTTGTTCCGCACGGAGTTCTTCAAGGAATTTCCGGGCGCCTTCCTGCACCGCGACATCGAGGGCGACCTCCTCCTCCGCGCCCTGTCGCCGGTCAACTGGGTTCGCCTGGCGTCTCCGACCTTCGACCGCATCGATATGGCCGCCGAGCTCTACGACGAGGTGATCTTCAAGGGCGGGAAATTCGCGGATCTGCTCAACCCCCCGCGGAAGCCTTTCATCATTCTCAATGCCACGGACATGACCTTGGGTCACCGCTTCGAGTTCACGCAGGACCAGTTCGATCTGCTGTGCTCGGACCTCGGACCTCTCAAAGTGGCGAATGGCGTCGCCGCTTCCTCCGCCTTCCCGGGTCTGCTCAGTCCTCTCACGCTCAAGAATTTCGCGGCGAAAGACTGCGGCTATAAACCGCCGGAGTGGCTCACGGACGCGGCGCGACCAGGCAACCCCATGCAGCGCTACGTGCCCGCGCGGGAAGCCCTCTCCTATCAGGTGTTCGAACCCGGGCGCCCCTACATCCACCTGCTCGACGGCGGGCTCGCCGACAACATAGGGCTCCGAGGCCCCTACATGGCTCTCACCAGCCACGCCAGCCCATGGAGCGTGCTCTCCAGGATCAACCAGGGCCGCGTCCGGCGCGTCGTGGTGATCACCGCGAACGCCAAGACCAAGCCGAGCCACGACTGGGATCAGCGGCGGCGGGCGCCTGGTGTCTTCAGCGTGCTGGGGTTCGTGGCTTCCGGGCCGATGGACAACTACTCCTTCGATACCGTCCAGATGGTCCGCGACTTCTTCACCCAGCAGGACGCGGACATCAAGTCGGCGAACGCCTGCGCGGCCCGGATCAAGGATGCGTGTGGGGCCACCGGCACGGACCAGCGGCGCGTAGTGGACTTCTTCGCGGTGGAGCTCTCGTTCGACGCGGTGGACGACGACACGCTCCGCGGCTGCCTCGACAACCTGCCCACGTCGTTCGCCCTGCCCGAGAAGACGGTCGGGCTGCTCCGCGTCGTCGCGCGCTCTCTGCTCATGAGATCGAAGGATTTCCACGCGGCGATGCGCACGATCGACCCCGCCTGGACTCCCAGCCCCGTCACGATCGACCCCGCGCTTCGCGCTGAGGTCTGCGCGTCATCAGCGGCGCGCTGACGCGGAATCGAGGTATGGCAGAGCCATGTAAGGGGGGGTAGATGATGGACGAGACGGCCGAGCTGCTCTCGTGGATCCTCGCGCTGGCCTTCACGACGGGCCCGGCCGAGGTGCTGGCCTACATGCCCGCCATCGCGTGGAGGTCCGGCACGGGCATGGTCGTCTGGAACAACTTCGCCTAACGGTGTGATGATCCCCTCGCCCCCGGAGGGGGAGAGGGCAGGGTGAGGGGGGCGGTCGCCTAGCGGCCCACCAGGCGCTCGACGACGACGCAGTCCTTCCAGACGCCTTCGAGCTGGCCGTGCGCTTTGTACGTACCGACCTCGCGGAATCCCACCGCGCGGCACGCGGCCCGGCTCGCGAGGTTCTCCGGGAAGATGCGTGAAACGAGCTTGTGCAGCCCGGCCTTGGCTGATTCCTCGATGAGCGCCTCGAGCGCGCGGCGTCCTACGCCGCGACGCCGGTAGTCGCGCGCGACGTACACGGAGAACTCGGCAATCTTCGCGTAGCACTCGCGCGGCCGGTAGGAGGACGTCGAGGCGAAGCCGACGACCTGCCCGCTCTGCTCGGCCACGACGATCGGATGCATGCCGTCGAACCAGCCGGCGACGTCCTCGGCCATCCGCGGCCGTGTCTCGAAGGTGGCGATGCGGTCCTCGATGCCCTGGTTGTAGATCCGCGCGATGGCGCCCGCGTCGGCCGGCGTCGCCCGCCGCATGGTGATGCCCCGTCCGCTCTCAATGGATCCGCCTGCCATGTGAGTAGAGTAACAGGGGCAGGCTTGGGTCGCTCTTCCGTCTTCGCGTCAGCTGGTAGAGCGCTCCGATGACAGCTCCGGAGATGGAGGACGGGACTGCTGAAGCGCCGGAAGAAAACAACGGTGGCGGAACCGCGACGGCATGTGGGAGCCCACCGACGCCACCGCCACCGTCAGGAGGAGCAGAAAGACGCGATGCTCCCAGAAGAACGGGACCGTCAGCAGGATGAGGAGCTTGGCCAGGACCACCAGGCCTTTGCCCATGAACAGCCAGGCGCAGGTCGATGCCAGCTCCAGCGCCAGCAGGGCCCCGCCGCTGGCGATCGTGGCAACGAGAAACGGCATCAGGCGGGCGGGATCCACGTCGAAGAAATGGCCGCCGAGGAGCGCCCCGAAGGTCATGAGGTGAGCGGTGCGCAAGGTGAGGCCGAGCGCGCGGTGACGCGGGATCCGCCTGGGCGGATCGGGGAACAGGAGGGCCCTCACTCGCATGAAGCGTCCTGTGCCCCGGCCTCCTGGTCGAGGAAGGCCTCGGTGAGCGCGACGATGCCCCGGTAGAAGGGTCCGGGCGCGTTGGCCCGGATTCTCTCGCACAGGCGCGGCGCCCATTGCCGGATATGTTCTTGAAGCAGGCGCCGCTGGAGCGCTTGCGCTCGCGCGACGGCGTCGCCGTCGCCCTCCTCCCGCGCACGCGCCTCGGCGTCACAGAGAACCTGCATGCAGCCCAGCTCGAGGCCGATGTGGTCCGGCAGCTCGCGGACATCGCCCGCCACCTCGACGCCCGCCTCCCGGTAGATCGCCTTGACGGCGAGCGTCGAGGGGCCCATGAGCAGTCCACGAACGACCTCACCGTCGACGACACGCTCGTCGCGGTACACGGCCTCGTAGGGAGTGACGTAGCGTCCCAGCGGAACCGTGAAGAGGCTCTGGTACTCCTGGTCCAGGGTGTCCCAGCTCCCGTCAAAGCGCGAGCGGAACTGCTCGAGCTCGCCGACGACGGCGGCGCCGAACTGCTCGGCCAACTGCCGCAGGACGACGTCGTCGAGGATCGGCGAGACGGACTGGGCGGTCGGCGGCCGCAGGAAGGCGCCGGCCAGGTATCCGTAGAACTGCCCTCGAGCGACAGCGCAGGCCGCCTCCATGATCATCGCTTCACGAACCTCGCCGACGGCCGGGTCATCCCCGGCGCGGCAAAGCCGTCTGGCGCGTTCTCGCCGGAGCGCGCCGCGTCGAAGTCGGGGACATAGGTGAGCGCCTTGCCGATGCACGTCGTGGCGCAGGCCGGCTCGAGGCCCTTATCGGTCCGGTGGACGCACATCGTGCACTTCTCCACCTTCCGCGTGGCCTCATTCCACTGGGGCGCGCCATACGGGCAGGCCCACACGCAGTACTTGCAGCCGATGCATGCCTCCTGGTCGATGAGCACGATCCCATCGGAGGCGCGCTTGGAAATGGCGCCGACCGGGCAGGCGTTCATGCACGCGGGCATCTGGCAGTGATTGCACGCCGAGGTGACGAAGGTGCGCCAGACGTTCGGATACGTGCCGCCCTCATTCACGATGACCCAGCGGTAGCTCACGTTGAGCGGACGCTGGGGATTGCCGTTCTGGAAAAGAAGCGGGGAGTTGCTCGGGGCCGTGTTCTGCTCCGACTTGCACGCGACCGTGCAGCTGTGGCAGCCGATGCAGCGTCCCAGGTCGATCACCCATCCGCGCTGTGCCATGGCCTCTCGCCTCCCCTCTACGCTTTCACGAGCCGGACGCGGCTGTCAGAGAAGGACACGCTGCCGCCGACTTTGTCCTGGATGGACGTGTTGAGGATCCGCCCCTTGAACTGGTCGAGCCGCATGATCGGGTTCACGGTCAGCCCCGTGCCCCGGCTCGGGTCGGCCGACTGCCGCACGCCGTCCACGACGTACGGTCTGGACGCCAGCTGCCAGTGGCCGAAGTGATGCGACACGGCGATCACGCCGGGCCGGAGCCCCTCGGTGAGCTTGGCCTTGCCCACGACGCCCTCCGGGCTCGTGCGCGAGCTGAGCCGCACGGCATCGCCGTCGCCGATCCCGAGTCGCCGCCCGTCGGAGGCGTTGATCTCGACGTAGTTCTCCGGCTGGATAAGCGTGAGCCACGGGATGGTCGCCGTCCGCGCCTGCGCCTGCCAGGCGAACTTGTAGGTGATGAGGTGGAACGGGTAGTCGGCGCCGTCGATGCCGGCGATGGGCGTGTCGTCGGCGAACTTGGGCGGCTCGTAGTGCGGGAGGCCGTCGAAGTACTGGCCGGTCATGGAGTCCTTGGTCGTCGCGAGCTGCTCGATGTAGAGATGGATCTCGTTGGCGTACTTGTACTTGAGATACTTGCCGTCGTACTCGCCGCCCGAGTCCTCGAACACGCCGCCCTTGGCCACGATCTCGGCAAGAAGCTTGCCCGAGTTCTTGGCGAGGTTCTGAAGCCCCTTCTTGTAGAAGTCCCAGGAGGTGTTGATGGGGCTGCCGTCTTCGAACGCCTTGTCGCCGACTCCTGGGAGGCCCAGCGCCTTGGCCAGGCCGATGTGGATGTCGCCCACGGTCTTGGTATTCGGGAGCACGGGCGTGTAGACGTTGGGCGCATCGGGATTGAAGGGCACCGTGCCGATGTCCTTGCCGTCGAGCTTGCCTGCGACGGGCTGCTGGAACGACGTCGCTCGCGTGAGGATGGTCGGCGTCATCCCGGGGAAGGCCCACTTCTCGAGATACGTCGTGTCCGGCAGGATGTAGTCGGCGAACGCCGCGACCTCGCCCATGTTGAGGCTGATGGCCACGAACAACGGCAGCTTGGTCTCGTCCTTGACGTAGTCCTCGAAGACCGTTCGCAAGGCCGGCGTGCTGTAGGGCCACGCATTCCAGTACGTGAACAGAGCCTTGAGGGGATACGGGTAGCCTTCAGCCGCGCTCGGGATGACCTCCTGGTAGTTGCCGTGGGTCGCGTACGGGAACCACGGCCGCTTGGCCGGATAGCCGCCGTCGCGCTTGAAGAGGCTGGGCGCGTCCTTCTCGTAATGTTTGACCGTCCGGTTGAGCTTGAGGCCCTTGGGCGAGACGCCGCCCGGCACGGTCCCCAGCGGCGTCACGCCCGAGCCCTCCGACCATCCGCCGCCACCGCCGGCATTGCCGCCGCGCCAGTCGTAGTTGCCCACGAGGGTGTTGAGCAGGTTGACGGAGAGCTGGTTGTACACGCCGTTCGTGTGCTGGACGAGGCCCCGGTAGGCGTTGGTGACGGCCTGCTTGCCCGCCGCCGCGAACTCGGCGGCGAGCGTGGTGATGATCGCCACGCTCACGCCGCCGTCCTCGGCGTACTCGGCCAGGGACTTCGAGAGCAGGCGCTCCTTCATGAGGTGGAAGGCCGTTTTGCACCGCCGCCCGGCCACGGTGACCTCGCCGGGCTCGAGCTCGCCGACGAGAGCCGGCGCGCCGATCTCCTTGGCGCCGCCGCCCATCCACGCCACGTAGTTGTCCTTGCCGCCGCCGATGGCGTCGGCGCGAAGATAGCGCCGGGCCTCGGGGTGAGCCGGGTCCACCACCACGAGGCGCGTGGCGTCGGCCCAGGTGGGCTCCCCCGCCGCCTTGGCCGCCGCCTGGTTGGCATTGGCCAGGTACTTGGCGTCGTACTTGCCGTTCTCCACCATCCAGCGCGCCATCCCGAGCGCCAGCGCCGCGTCCCCGCCGGGCTTGACGGGTACCCACCGATCGGCCAGCGCCGCCGTGTTCGAGAAGCGGGGGTCCACCACGACGTACTTGCCGCCCTTGGCGCGAAAGTCCATCAGCTTCTCGCCGAGCGCGACCAGCGGGAAATTCGCCTCGAGGAAGCTCGAGCCGAACAGCATGATGTACTTGGCCTCGAGGATGTCGGGCTTGAAGTGGTTCTTCCGTCCCCGGTTCGCCTTTGTGTCCCAGGTCATCAGCTCGTTGGCGACGTGGTGAGATGTCTCGCAGATGCTGGTGTGGTCCTCGCGCCGGTTGACCGTCCCGAAGCCACTGCCCCAGATCCGGTCGGTGAAGCCGCCCTCGACGGTGCGGCCGGGCGAGTACAGCACCTGGTTGGCGATGGGCCCGAGCTCGGGCGCCGCCGGATCGATGAGCGTGGTGAGATCGCGCAGCGGCTTGAGCCTGGCGGCGATCTCCTCGAAGGCCTGGTCCCAGCTGATGGCCTTCCATTCTCCGGAGCCGCGCGCGCCGGCGCGCTTGAGCGGCTGCTTGATCCGGTACGGATCGTAGAGCACCTGCATGCCGGCCTGCCCCTTCGCGCAGAGTCGCCCGGGCTTGCGCTTGGCCTGCTCCACCGGCGTCGCGTACGTGGGGCGCTCGCCGGGCCCCAGGTTGTTCGGGTGATACGGGTTGCCGTCGATCTTGAGGACGACCCCGTCCTTCAAGCGCGCCATCATCCCGCAGCGGCCGTGACAGTTCTGGCAGACGCTCATGAGGACTTGCACGCCCGCATCGAGCTCGGTGGCATCGGGCGGAATCTGGCCCGTGGACAGCGCCTGCGCCGGGCGCGCCAGAAATAACATATCGCCCGCCCCGGCGGCGGCGCCCAGGGCCGCGGCCATCTGGAGGAAGCGCCGCCGATCCACCTGACCGTCCAGCAGGGTCGTCGTCCCTGCTTCTGCGTGCTGAGCCATACTCGTCGCCCTCCTATCCGAGTCGACCGTTCCAAGCCGATCGGGAATCATTCCGCGTAGAACTTTCTGTTTGCCATGCCGTTCTTGCCATGGCAGGCGGCGCAGGAGCTGGGATCGGTGTTCTTCCGGATCTGCATGCCGGAGTGCTGGACCACGTCCACGCGCGCGTGGCAGGTGCGGCAGTTGTCGTTGGTCACCCCGGCCTTGGCGTCGTAGTCGGGCATGAACGGGACCATGGCCGCATGCGCGTTCTTGACAGCGGGCTTGAGCGTGGCCCGCGTCATGAGGTCGGCGTGGCAGCCCAGACACGTGCCGCGGAACTGCGGCGAGTCGGGGTTATGGACGGCGGCCAGGTCGATCGCGTCCGCGCGCGGCGGGCCGGCTTGAGGGCCGGCAGGTCCCGAGCACGCCGCCACCACGACCGCGAGGGCAACGAGGAAAGCTGTGATCGTTCCAATCCTGGCCGTCCCGTCCCGTCCCGGCCGCCCTCCTCCGCTGGAGGTTGTATGGAATAGCATCATCTGTGCTCCTCCTCGGCCCTCAATGGTTCCTCGGGGTCCTACGGAAGCCTGCACGGGTGGTGCCACAGGAACCCGGGTCAAAAACTGGGGCGGATGGACTACGGCCCGCGTTCGAACGCACTAAGGAGGGCCGGGAGTCGTGGCGGCGGCGCCGCCCCAGCGGGGCCTCTATGCCGCAGTGCGGTGCAGGACCCGGAAGGAGCGTGCACGGATGTTGCGGGGGGTCTCAGGCCTCCGGCAGAGAGATCCAGCTGCTGATCTTCTGCGAGATCTCGTCCCTGATACGGCAGAAAGTTTTGAGTTTCTCCTCCTCGGAGCCGGCGGCCGCCGAGGGATCCTCGAAGCTCCAGTGGAGGCGTGTCGTGCGCGCCGGGAAGATCGGGCACCGCTCGTTCGCGTTGTCGCACACGGTGATCACGCAGTCCCAGGGTTGGGCGAGAAACTGGTCGAACGTTTTCGAGCTGTGCCCGGCGAGGTCGATCCCCACTTCACGCATAACCTGGATCGCGAGCGGGTGGACTCGCGGCGCTTCGGTGCCGGCGCTGGCCGCCTCGAACCGGTCCCCGCCGAGCGCCCGCAGGAAGCCCTCGGCCATCTGGCTCCGCGCCGAGTTGTGCGTGCAGAGGAAGAGAACGCGCCGCTTCGTCATGCGCCGCTCACTCTGCCGGGGTGGGCGAGGGCGCGGGGAACCAGCCGCGCGTCCGGTTGCAGAAGGCGCAGACCGACAGCATGACGGGCACCTCGACGAGCACGCCCACGACGGTCGCCAGCGTAGCGCCGGACGTCAGGCCGAACAGCGAGATCGCCGTCGCCACCGCCAGCTCGAAGAAGTTGCTCGCGCCGATCAGCGCGCCCGGGGCGGCCACCGCGTACGGGACCTTGAGCCAGCGGGCCAGACCATAGGCCAGGCTGGAGTTGAAATAGACCTGGATCAGGAGCGGGATTGCGATCAGCACGATATGCAAGAGGTTGCCGAGGATCACGTCGCCCTGGAAGGCGAAGATCAGGACGAGGGTGGCGAGGAGCGCCATCACCGACACCGGCTTGAGCCGCGCCAGGAAGACCTGCTCGAACCACGGGAGCCCCCGCGTCCGGACGAGCACGGCCCGCGAGCCCGCACCCGCCGCCAGCGGGATCGCGATGTAGAGCAGGACCGAGTACAGCAAGACGTCATACGGCACGGTGATGCTCGACACGCCGAGCAGGAAGATGACGATCGGGGCAAAGGCCACGAGCATGATGAGATCGTTGAGCGCCACCTGGACCAACGTGTACGCCGGGTCGCCGTCGGTCAGGTAGCTCCAGACGAAGACCATGGCGGTGCAGGGGGCCGCGGCCAGGATGATGGTGCCGGCCAGGTACTGGTCCCCGAGCGCCGGCCCGATCATCCCGGCGAAGAGATGCTTGAAGAAGAGCCAGCCCAAGAAGGCCCTGCTGAAGGGCTTGACCAGCCAGTTGACGAAGAGAACCACGAAGATGCCCCGCGGCTGGCGCCCGACGCCGCGGAGCGCGGCGAAGTCGATGCGGAGCATCATCGGGTAAATCATCAGCCAGATCAGCACCGCGATCGGGAGGTTGACGTGGCTGACCTCGAGCCGGCTCAGCCCTCCCACCAGGGCGGGGCTGAGCCGGCCGATCGCGGTGCCTACGACGATGCAGAGCGCGACCCAGACGGACAGATAGCGTTCGAAGACGCTCAAGCGCCTGGTCTGCCGGTGGGACTTACCGGGCCGCGGGCTTCCGGGCGCGGATGAAGGCGCTCATGAACTTGCCGTCCACCTGCGGCGCGATGGTGTCGGGGTCGATCCCCGATCCGGCCAGGAAGTCGCGCGCGTCCTCCACCCGGTAGACGCGCGTCGGCTCGACGTCGATGCCCTCGAAGCCCGCCTTGCCGAGCTTGTCGCGGTACTCCTGCTCCTCGAGCGCGCCGGCGACGCAGCCGATCCAGAGCTCGACGCTGCGCCGGATGGCGGCGGGTATCTCGCCCCGCACCACGACGTCGGAGACCGCGAAGCGCCCGCCCGGCTTGAGCACGCGGAAGGCCTCCGCCAGAACGCGGTCCTTGTCGGCCGAGAGGTTGATCACGCAATTGGAGATGATGACGTCCACCGTGTTGTCCGGGAGCGGTATCTGCTCGATCTCGCCCTTGAGGAACTCCACGTTCTGGGCTCCTGATTTGCGCTGGTTCTCGCGCGCCAGGGCCAGCATCTCGTCCGTCATGTCGAGGCCGTAGGCCTTGCCCGTCGGCCCGACTCGTCTGGCGGAGAGGAGCACGTCGATGCCGCCGCCGGAGCCCAGGTCGAGGACGCTCTCGCCGGGCTTGAGCTCGGCCAGCGCCGTGGGATTGCCGCAGCCGAGCGAGGCGGCCGCAGCCTCGGCGGGCAACCCTTCCGTCTCCGTCGCGGAGTAGAGGTTGGACGTGATCGGATCGCACTCGCCGCGCGAGGACGCGGATCCGCAGCAGGAGCTGCCGCCCGTCGTGACCCTGAGCGCCGCCTTGCCGTACTTGTCCTTCACGATCTGCTTGATGTCCTGGTCTGCCATGGCGTTCTCCTTTAACAGCAGGCGGTCAGCAGGCGCGCCAGCGTCGTGGCCGTCTCCCGCTGCACGGAATAGTAGATGTACCGCTCTTCCTTCCTGCTCTCGACGAGCCCGGCCCGCCGGAGCAGGTCCAGGTGATGCGACAGGGTCGGCCCCGGGATCTCGACCGCCGCCTGGATCTCGCCGACCGAGACTTCCTTCCCGGCACGGACCAGGAAGAAGAATACTTGGAGACGGGTCAGGTGGCCGAGGGCCTTGAACGCCTCGACGTGGCTTTCGTCCGCGTCCAACCGGGCCAGCGGGAGGCGGGCTATCGTTTTCATATTTTGAAGTGTATGGAACTATCGAACGGATGTCAAGCGGGATCCTTGAACGAGCGCGAGATCCAGTAGAATGCGGCCGCCGCCACGGCCAGCATCCCCAACCCCGCGCCGGTGAAGCCGAAGATGACTTTTCCGATGCCGAAGAGCGTCGCGTAGACCGCGATGACGCCGGCGATCCAGTTCGTCCAGGCGAGCGCTCCGCCTGGGATAGCCTCGCGCCCGTATCCGAGCCGCGCCGACACCGTTGCCCAGCCGGGGCCGCCGGGACGCACGCGCCGGTAGAAGGCGTCGAGCACCGCGTCGGGCTCCGGGCGCGTGAGGAGCGTCACCGTCAGCCACACGACCGTGCTGCACGCGACGGTCACGAGCATGACGGTCGCGGTCGCGTTGGGATCGTTCGCGGCGAACCGCGGCTTGATGAAGCCGAAGCCGAGCAGGCTGATCACGAAGCTCGCCACCGTCGCGGAGATCTCGCTCCACGCGTTGATGCGCCACCAGTACCAGCGCAGGATCAGCACGAGCCCTGTGCCGGCGCCGAGCGCTAGGAGGAGCTCCCACGCCTTCTCGACGCTTGAGAGCTGGGAGGTGACGGCGATCGACCCGAGGAAGAGGAGGACCGTCGCGGCGCGGGAGACGGCGACGTAGTGCGCCTGGCTTGCGTCCCGCTTCACGAAGCGCTTGTAGAAGTCGTTGACGAGGTAGGACGCGCCCCAGTTGAGGTGGGTCGCGACGGTGCTCATGTACGCGGCGGCGAAGCCGGCGAGCATGAAGCCGCGCCACGGCGTCGGCAGGAGGTCCACGAATGCCTGGACGTAACCGGCTTCTCTATCTTGAAGATTCGGGTAGAGGATGACCGTGGCGAGGCCGGTGACGATCCACGGCCACGGCCGCAGCGCGTAGTGCGCGATCTGGAAGAAGAGCGTGGCGAGCACGCCCTCCCTCTCCGACCGCGCGCTGAAGATGCGCTGGGCGATGTAGCCGCCGCCGCCCGGCTCGGCGCCCGGGTACCACGCCGCCCACCACTGGACGGAAAGATAGACGCCCAGGGTGAGGAGCGGCATCCATGCGTAGGCGTGAAGGCCGGTGGCCGTCGCGCTCACCGGGAGGACGGACAGCGCCGCCGCCTCGCTCCCGAAGTGCTGGACCAGCTTGATCTTCATGACCTCTATCCCACCCACGGCGCGCACCGCGTAGACCGCGAGGACGATGACGGCGCTCATCTTGATGACGAACTGGACGAGGTCGGTCCACAGCACGGCCCACATCCCCGCGGCCACCGCGTAGACGGCGGTGATCGCGAAGCAGATGCCCACGGCGACGACCTCGCCGCTCACCGTCATTCCGGCGATCGTCACGTCCCGCAGGCCGAGCGAGATCGTCAGGATCTTGATCATCGCCCGGGTGACCCAGCCGAGGATGATGAGGTTGATCGGGATGGCGAGGTAGAGCGCGCGGAAGCCGCGCAGGAAGGCCGCGGGCCGTCCGCCGTAGCGTACCTCGGCCAGCTCGGCGTCCGTCATGACTTCCGCCCGTCGCCAGAGCCGGGCGAAGAAGAAGACGGTCAGCATCCCGCTCATCACGAAGTTCCACCAGAGCCAGTTCCCCGCGACGCCCTTGGTGGCGACGAGCGCCGCGACGACGAGCGGCGTGTCGGCGGCGAAGGTCGTGGCGACCATCGCCGTGCCGGCGAGCCACCACGGCACCTGGCGCCCGGAGAGGAAGTACTCGTCGAGGCTCTTGCCGCCGCGCCTGGTGAAGAAGAGCCCGATCGCGGTGCAGAAGAGGAAGTACGCCGCGACGATCGCCCAGTCGAGCGGGGTGATGGTCAAGGCGCGATCACGCGGAGCCGCCGCAGTAGGGTGATGCCGGCGGCGTCGTAGCCAAGGCCACGGAGGATCTCGTCCGTATGCTCGCCCAGCTCGGGCGCGCGGCCTGCCGGGACTTTTGGCTGGCCCGCCACGAAGACCGGGTTGCTGACCGTGCGGAAGGGGCCCTCGGCCATGGGGACGATCACCTGGGCCGCGGTCATCTGCTGGTCGTCCTTGATGTCCTCGATGCGCGCGATGGGCCCGAAGGTGACGCCGTAGGACTTGAGGCGCTCGCGCCACCCGGCCCAGTCCCGCGAGGCGAAGACGCCGTCGAGGATGGCGACGAGCTCCGCGGCATTGGCCTGGCGTGACTCGAAGGTGGCGAAGCGCGGGTCGGAGGCGAGTAGAGGCCTCTCGATGGCGCGGGTGAAGGGCTCCCATCCTTTTTCGGCACGCAGCACTGTCAGCATGAACCAGCGGTCGTCCTTGCAGCGGTAGAAGTTGATGATCGGGTTCCGGCACCGCTCGCGCGGCATCCGCTCCGGGAACGTGGCGTCGCAGAGCGAGGCCTGGATGAGCGTCGAGTTGGCCCAGGCGCCGCTCGCCATGAGAGACGTCGAGACCTTGGCGCCGCGGCCGGTCTTCTCGCGCTGGTAGAGCGCCAGCATGACGGCGCCGAAAAGCACCATGCCCGTCGGGTGGTCGCCCATGCCCGGCATCGAGTGGGCCGGCGGCCCGTCCGGGGCGTGCACGAGGTCCATCAGCCCGGAGCGCGCCCACCAGGCGTTGATGTCGAAGCCGGGCTTGTCGGCCTCTTCGCCGACTTCCCCGTAGCCCGTGACCAGCGCGTAGACGAGCCTTGGGTTGAGGGGTTTGAGCTCTTCATAGGTGAGGCGGAGTCGCGCGAGGACGGCCGGAGGGAAGTTGGTGACGAGGACGTCGGCGCGTGCCGCCAGTTTGAGGAAGGCCTCCCGCCCCTCGGGCTTGCTTAGGTCCACGGCGAGGCTCTTCTTGTTGCGCGAGTCGAGCAGCCAGGAGTAGTTGTGCTCGCTCACGGGCAGCCCCGGCAGCTCGCCGAGCCGCCGGTTCGGGTCGCCCCCGTCGGGCGTTTCGACCTTGATCACCTCGGCGCCGAAGTCGGACATGACAGTGGCGGCGGACGGGCCGGCGAGGAAGCTGCCGACGTCCAGCACGAGGATGCCGTCGAGAGCGCGCGGTGAAGGGCTCATCGTGGAGCGGTTGAGGACGTTACGGCCGGGAGCGCGCGGATGTCAAGCGAAGCGCCAGCCGTCGAGCGCTCGCGGGTTCTTTGGGACGACGCGCAGCGGCAGGTCGCGCGGGCCGAGGATGCCCGCGTCGAGGAGCGCCTGCGCGCCCCGGCCGAGATCCTCGCGCCGGAGCGACGGCATGGTCGAGAGTCGGCTCGCGAGGGCGTGGGCTCGGGCGGGAAGCGTGACGACCCCGCCGGGGAGCCAGAGCGGGAAGTCGCCGCGCTTCCGATCAACCGGACCCGCGAAGACGGGCACCTGTGTCCAGACGCGATCGCGGCTCAACCGCGGGATGGGCTCGGCCTGCCCGGCCGCCACGTCCCATGTCGTGATCGCTGCCGCAGCGGGGGCGCCTTTGAGCGGCTTCTTGCGCGTCTTCCAGGTGAGCGACAGCGCGAGCGAGCGGCCGTGGCAGAGGACGCGGTGTGGCGTCCGCGGCGGCATGTAGAAGAGCGAGCCGGCCTCGAGGTGGCGAGTGGTCCAGCCGCGGCCGATGATCCTCTCGTCGAGGTCCGCGCGCGTGCCGCGCGGCACCTGCGGTCCCGTCGTCACGGTGCGCCGCCCTTCGAGCTGCACCCACACGCTGTCCACTTCGCCGTCGTGGTGGAGCCCCATGCCCTGGCGGCCTTTTCCGTTAACGATGAAGAGAAAGGAGGTTTCCTCCCGGCCGGGGCCGAAGAGCGTCGCGCGGAGCGCCGCCATGAGACGCGCCACGCGCGGCAGCACCTGGTGGGCCTGCGGCATGTAGATCGTGGCGCCCGCGGCGAAGGCGCGATCGATCTGCGCGCGGGTGGGGCGCCGCTGGTAGGTCCGCTCCGCCGCGATCTGGACGGGAAGGCCGGAGCGGGCCAGCCTTATCGCCTCGCGAAAAGACGGCGCGAGCGCTGTGCTGTTACTTCTTCGAGGCGGCGTAGCGCTTCTCGACGTAGTTGTCGAGAATCTCGAGGAACTCGGCAACGATCCTGTCGCCCTTCAGCGTGAGCTTGAGCGCGCCGTCCACGAAGACAGGGGCCTTGGGCTCCTCGAAGGTGCCGGGCAGCGAGATGCCGATGTTGGCGTGCTTGCTCTCGCCGGGGCCGTTGACGACGCACCCCATCACCGCGACCTTGAGCTCTTCCACGCCCGCGTACTTCGACTTCCACACCGGCATCTGTTCGCGGAGGTAGGCCTCGATCTCCTCGGCCATCTCCTGGAAGAAGGTCGAGGTCGTGCGCCCGCAGCCGGGGCAGGCCGTCACCTGCGGCAGGAAGCTCCTGAGCCCCATGGACTGGAGGATCTGCTGGGCGACCAGCACCTCTTCCGTCCTGTCGCCGCCGGGCTTGGGGGTGAGCGACACGCGGATCGTGTCGCCGAGTCCCTCCTGGAGCAGGATCGAGAGCCCGGCGGAGCTGGCGACGATGCCCTTGGCGCCCATGCCCGCTTCGGTCAGCCCCAGGTGCAGCGGGTAGTCTGAGCGCGGCGCGAGCTGGCGGTAGACGTCCACCAGGTCCTGGACGCCCGAGACCTTGGCCGAGAGGATGATGCGGTCGTGGGCCAGGCCCGTCTGCTCGGCCAGCTCGGCCGACCGGATGGCGCTCTCGACCATGGCGTTCATGGTCACGTCGCGCGCGGAGAGCGGCTCGCGCAGCTTGGAGTTCGTGTCCATCATCTCGGTCAGCAGGTTCTGGTCGAGGCTGCCCCAGTTGACGCCGATGCGCACGGGCTTGCCGTTGTCCACGGCGACCTTGACGATGGCGGTGAAGTTGTCGTCGTGGTGCTTGCCGCCGACGTTGCCCGGGTTGATGCGGTACTTGGCGAGCGCCTTCGCGCAGGCGGGGTACTTGGTCAGGAGCACGTGGCCGTTGTAGTGGAAGTCGCCGATGACGGGCGCCTGCACCTGCTTGACGATCTCGGGGACGGCCCGCGCCGCGGCGTCGTTGTTGACCGTCACGCGCACGAGCTCGCTGCCCGCCGCGTGGAGCGCGTTGACCTGCGCTACCGTGCCGGCGATGTCCGCCGTGTCGGTGTTGGTCATGGACTGGACGGCGATGGGCCGCTCGCTGCCGACCTTGACGCTGCCCACGTCCACCAGCACCGTCTTCCTGCGCTTGGAGAAGCTCATATCAGCGCCCACTATATCATGGGGATCGAGGGCTTCCAGAGCGCCCCGGGATCGTGGATAATCGGGCTCCGGAGAACCCAAACCCCGATCGAGGAGAACGCCATGCTCGTTGTCGAGACCCCGAAGGACCTGAAACAGCACATCGGCAAAACGCTCGGCCCGTCCGAGTGGATCGTCGTGGACCAGCCCATGATCGACAAGTTCGCGGAGGCGACGGGCGACCACCAGTGGATCCACGTGGATGTCGAGCGCGCGAAGAAGGAGATGCCCGGCGGCAAGACGATCGCCCACGGCTACCTGACCCTGTCGCTCCTGCCTCGGCTGGTCCCGCAGCTCCTGAAGGTGGAGAAGCGGAGCCGTGGCCTCAACTACGGATCCAACAAGATCCGCTTCACCAACACCGTGCCCGCCGGCTCGCGGGTCCGGCTCAAGCAGACCATCAAGAACGTGGAAGACGTCGAGGGCAACGGCGTCCGCATCACCTCCGAGATGGTGATGGAGGTCGAGGGGCAGGAGCGGCCGGCGCTGGTCGCCGAGGTGCTCGGCATCCAGTACACCTGAGGGCGGCTACTGGAAGCGGGCCCTGGCCTTCTCGTAGGTCTGCTTGACGGAGTCCATGGCCGAGTTCGCGCCGGCCTTGACGTCGTTCCACGCCGAGGCCGAGGAGGCCTTGACGGCCTCGGTCTTCTGGGCGAGGACGGCCTTCTGCCGGTCGAGCACTTCCATGTCGCGCGCGAACTCGGCCTTGACGGCATCGCTCGCCCGCCCGGCCTTGGCCTTGAGCTCGTCGATCTTGACGTCGAGCTCCCGCTTCTGCGTGACGAGGGCGCGCTGGTACTCTTCCTTCTTCTCGTACGTGTAGTCGGCAGTCTGGCGGCTGTCCTCCTTCATACCGGAGACGGTGTTGCAGCTCGCAAGCGTGGCGGCGGCGATGAGCGCGATGGCGAGAGTGCGCATGGATCCTCCTACGCCGACGGTAGACGAGCGTGGGCCGGGCGTCAAGCCGCCAGGCGATGCACGGCGAGGGTGAGCTGCACCTGCGCTTCGCTCGCCGCGAGATCGCGCGAGATCGCCTGGAAGCTCGGCAGGTACATGTCGATGGACAGCGACCCGAACGCCGACAGCGCGCCCAGGATAAGGGCGAGTCTCGTCATCGGTACAATCTGGGGCCCAGCCCGGCCATCAGGCCTCTCAGCCGGGATCTCTCCCACGACCCGGATCAAGCAATCCACCATGGCGCCGATCGTGCCAGAGCGCCTGCGAGTGCATAGCTGACATAGACCCCGTTCTTGGACACCGCGGGCCCACAGCGGCCCTTGTCACAGCGACCGAACGGTCACTTGCCGAGGAACGTCTTCGCCTGCCGGATCTCGGGCCGCTCGCTGTCGGCCTTCTCGCCGAGTGTCACGATCTGGGAATAGTACGTCCTGGCCTTGGTCCGGTCGCCTGCCAGCTCGGCCGCGCGAGCCGCGCCGAAGAGCCCCTTGAAGCGGTTCGGCTCTACCCGCATCGAGGCCTCGAACTCCTTCAGCGCCTGAGCCGGCTCGTTCGACTCGAGCAGCATCTCGCCCAGGAGCTCGCGCGCGGGTACGAGCGGTCCGGGCGTGACCGGGTGCTTCTCGGTCGCGTCCTCGCGGTCGGCAGCCGAGCGCAGGAGCACGAGCGCATCGTCCTTCTTTCCCTCGGCCCGTGCGATCCACGCGGCCACCACGCGGTGCTGGATGTCGACCTGCTCCGCCCAGTAGCCGTTCTTCGCCGCAACGAGGGCGTCCCGCAGCACCTGGAGGCGGTCGAGATCCTGTCGCGCCGCCGCCGCGTTGCCGCTGCGCGCGGCGCCGAGGCCTCGCGCGAACACCAGCTGCGCTTCCGACTGCGGGAAGCGTCCCCACGGGAACTCCTTCCCGAAGAGCGTGAGCGACGCGGCCTCCGACCAGCGGCCGCGCTCGAGCACATAGCGGGACGGAATGGTCGCCAGGGCGAAGCCGGTCACGAAGTGCTCGAGGTTTATTTTCTGGATCGCGTTCATGTCGTCGAGCACGCGCTTCGCCGCTTGATCCTGCGCCATCTGCAGATACGCGTACGTCAGGTAGTCCATGGCGTGCAGCTGGTTGAAGTGATCCTGGGCGGCGGCCGCCGAGGCGCGGTTCGACTCGATGGAGTCCGGCCAGTAGCCCCGCCGCGTGAAGATGTGAGAGGGCATGTGGAGCGCATGCGGCGCCGCCGGCGCGATGCCGGTGTAACGGCGGGCGGCACTGAGCCCTCTTTCGGCGATCAGCGGGTAGTCGTAGCTGTGGATCAGGTAGTGCGCCACGCCCGGGTGCTGGGGCTGCTCGGCGAACACCTTCTCGAGAATGGAGGCGGCCTTCAGCTGATTCGCGTAGGTCTTGTCGGTCGGGAGCGCCGTCGCGTTCAGGGCGAGGGCGTAGAAGATCGCCGCTTCGCGATCGTCGGGATAGCGCTGGGACAGTCGCTCCATCGCCTGGAGGTAGGCGAGGGCCCGCGCCCGGTGATCAACCGTCGCCGCGTCCTTGTAGAAGACCTCGAGTGCGCCGATGTAGTCGCGCTCGCGCTGGGTCTTGGCGCCCGCGGCCTTCGCCTTCTCGACGGCGGCCCAGCCGTCGGCGAGCCCCTTGGCTGACGGCGGCCACCCGAAAGGGTTGCCGAGCGCGTTCATCGCGATCCCCCAGTGGGCCATCGCGCAGCCGGGGTCCTTCTGGAGCACGCTGGCGAGCGCGTTGAGCGACGCCGGGTGGTAGAAGGAATGCAGCGCGGCGATGGCGCGGTCGAACTCCGCCTGGACCTCGGCGTTGCATGACGTCGGGAAACTGACCTTGCCGACCTTTTCTTGCGCCGCGGTACCCGCGACGCCGACAACCATCATCAGGGACAGACAGAGGGCGAGTGTGCGGAGTGTCATGGTTTGAAACCTCCAATTCCGAGTTCGGGGCCGGCGTTGCGTGAGGAGCCGTGAGGGCGATTCTAGTCTGAAATGACTACGTGAACCGGGATTTCCGATATGGACCGAAGCAGCGCGTTGACGGTGCTAGTATATGCGGACCAAATGCCCCGGGGAGGCGCGATGCCCGAATCCATTCCAGCGTCACTGATCATCGACACGTTGAAAGACACCTTTCGCGAGGCGCGCGCCGCGCTGGCGGCGGAAGTCGCCGAGCCGCCGAAGCACAGCCACCTCGGCTGGATCCTGAGCGTGCCGGACACGCACCAGAAGTCCGTGCTGGCCGCCCTCGACAAGGAAGAGCAGATCCGGGTCCTGACCTGCGCGACGGAGGACGAGGCCACGACCATCGCGGCCGGCCTCCACATCGGCGGCGAGCCGTGCGTGCTGATGATCCAGCACGCGGGGCTCTACGCCTCGGTCAACACGCTGCGCGGCGTGGCCATGGACGGCCAGATCCCGCTCTTCTACATGATCGGCCTCTTGAGCCGCGAGAAGGACAAGGAGCCGCGCGAGTCGCGGCATTCCATGGTCCGCTACTGCGAGCCGCTGCTCGACACCTTCGGCGTGCCGCACGCGCGGCTCGAGGGGCCCGACGACGTCCACCTGATCCCCGAGTACTACCGCCTGAGCCGCGCGCGCAAAGGCCCGGCCGCGGTGCTGGTCGGTTTGGAGACCATCTAGCCATGGCCCCCGACGTCAAGCCGATGAAACCCGAGGAGATCCTGCAGCTCATCAATGCCCAGCGGGGAAGCGCGATCTGCGTGCCGACCATGACCACGTCGCCGGCCTGGCGGACCATCGCCCCCGACGATCTCTCCGTTACCTGCGTCGGCTTCATGGGCGGCGCGTCGTCGCTCGGCCTGGGGCTTGCCCTCGCGCAGCCCGACCGCCGCGTCCTGGTGCTGGACGGCGACGGCTCGCTGCTCATGCAGCTGGGCTCGCTCGCCACGGTGGCGGGCGCCGCCCCGCGGAACCTCGTGCACTTCCTGTTCAAGAACGGCGTCTACCACACCTCGGGCGCTCAGGGGATCCCTGGGGGTCTCACGGTGGACTTTGTCGCGATGGCCAAGGGCGCGGGCTACAGGATGGCGTGCGCCATCCACGATATCGAGGATTTCAAGCGCCGGCTTCCCGAGCTGCTGAAAGCCGAGGGGCCGGTTTTCGTGGAGCTCCACACCGGCCTGTCCGAGCAGACGCCGATGACCGCGAGCGGCGGCGTGCCCTTTCCGCAGCAGGTCAGCGACCTGCGCGCGAAGCTCCTGAAGCCTCACGCGCGCGCCTAGCCTCAAATCGGGGTCAGGTCTTGCAATCCAACATTCGGGCTCGACAGATGGTCGTTTGTCCCGGTTGGCTCTGATCAGAAATGTATGATTGCAAGACCTGACCCCGATCCGCGTGCCTGAGCCGCGCGGCCTAGCGGGCGGCAGGGGTCGGCGTGGCCTGCGCCGGCTCGAGCTGGACCTTGTGGCCCCAGATGGTTCCGCGGTCGTGCCGCTGGACCTGCCAGACCGCGTCGTCCACCAGCCGTCCGCCCCAGCCGTACTCGACCTCGAAGCCCGACGGCGTCGACATGTAGAAGGACACCATCTGGTCGTTCGAGTGGCGGCCGAGCGAAGACACCACGGGGACGCCCGCCCGGGTCGCCAGGTCGAGCGCAGTGCCGACATCGTCCAGCGTGTTGGTCTCGAGCATGAAGTGCCACAACTTCTTGTCGCGGCTCCGGGGCAGGTCCGGGATGCTGGGCTGGAAGGCGATCGAGTGGTGCCGCGGGTTGCAGTGCAGGAAGACCATGGTGTTGATGTAGTCGGAGACCCGGAAGCCGAGCGCCTTCGTGAGGAGCCCCGCGCTTTCGTCCCGATCCGTGGAGCGCAGGACGACGTGGCCGAAGCCGAGCGAGCCTGTCTTAAAGCCTGACATGGGGCGCGCCGGCTGGAAGGGCGGGTCCCAGCGGGTATTGGGGCCGATGGAAAGCTCGAAGGGCAGGTCGCCGGTCTCGAACTTCACGAAGTCGAGGACCCGGCGGTGGGCGATCTCGGCCGGCGTGCCCTGCGTGACCGATACTCCGGCGGCGCGCAGGGCGGCCTTGGCTTCCTCGAATGACGCGGTGGTCGCCGCCTGCAGCCCGATATAGAGGACGTCGTCCTCGCCGCTCGGGTGGAGCGCGATCCGGTGGTGGTTCTCGTCCATCCGCAGGTACACGGTGCCGTCGTCGGCGCGCTCGATGATCTGCATGCCGAGGATGTCCGTGGCGAAGGTTTTCCAGGCGTTCATGTCGCTGACGCCGATGCCGAGGTACGCGAGCTGAGAGACAGCCATGGCCTTATCCTCCCCTGAGGTTGGTGCGGCTACGATAGCGACGGCGGGCCGCGCAGTCAAGTTACAAGGATGCTAGAATCCGCCCGCGCCGGACCTCGACCACGCGTCGAACCTCGATGAGGAGGAGCACGGATGGGGCAGTACGGCATCGGGCAGTCGGTCAAGCGGTTCGAGGACCCCCGCCTCGTGCGGGGCGAGGGCAGATTCCACAACGACGTCAACCTTCCCGGCCAGGTTTACGTAGTCGTCGTGCGGTCGCTCCATGCCCACGCGCGGATTGTCTCGATCGACACGACCGCGGCCGCGGCCGCCCCCGGCGTGCTCGCGGTCTTCACCGGGGCCGACCTGGCGCGGGACGGCCTCGGCACGATGAAGATGACGCTGAAGCGGAAGCGCCCGGACGGCTCGCCGATGTGGGCGCCACCGCACCGGGGGCTGACGCAGGACCGCGTCCGCTACGTGGGTGACCCCATCGCGCTCGTGGTCGCTGGGACGCTGGCCGAGGCCGAGGACGCGGTGGAGCTGGTTCGTGTCGAGTACGAGCCGCTGCCGTCGGTGACGTCGACCGCGGAGGCCGTCGGCGGCGCCCCGGTGTGGGACGAGTGCGCCGACAACATCTCGAACGTCTTCGAGGTCGGCGACAAGGCGGCGACCGAGGCCGCCTTCGCGCGCGCGGCCCACGTCGTCCGGCGCCGCTACGTGATCACGCGCGTGCACGCGCAGTACATGGAGCCCCGCGGCGCGCTTGGCGCCTACGATCCTGGAGAGGACCGCTACACGCTCCACGCCGACGTCCAGTACCCGCACCGCGTCAGGAACGCGCTCGCGAGCAACATCTTCCAGGTGCCCGAGCACCAGATCCGCGTCATCGTGGGCGACGTCGGCGGCGCCTTTGGCACCAAGGGCTGGCAGTACCCCGAGCACAAGCTCGTGCTGTGGGCGGCGCGCAAGCTCGGCCGGCCCGTCAAGTGGCAGTGCGAGCGCCGCGAGGCGATCCCGGCGGACGAGCACGCGCGGGACAACGTCAGCGAGGCCGAGCTGGCCCTGGACGCCGACGGGCGCTTTCTCGCCATCCGCGTCCGGACGCTCGCCAACGTGGGCGCCTACATTTCCTCCGACCGCAACCTGCTCGCGACCTTCGGCAACGTGGTCACGGTGGTCGGCGTCTACGCCTTCCCTGCCGCCCACGTGCAGGTTCTGTCCGTGCTGACCAACACCAGCTCGACGGCGCCGTACCGCGGGGCCGGCCGGCCCGAGGCGACGTACGTGATCGAGCGCCTGATCGACGACGCGGCGCGCGAGCTCGGCATGGATCGGCTGGAGCTCAGGCGGAAGAACCTCATTCCCGCCTCGGCGATGCCGTACAAGACGGCGCTCGGCACGACGTACGACTGCGGCGAGTTCGCGAAGAGCATGGAGAGGGCGCTCGTGCTCGCCGACGTCGGGGGCTTTCCCGCCCGGCGCGACGCGTCCCGCCGGCGCGGCGCGCTGCGCGGTCTGGCCGTGGTCAACGCCATCGAGCGGGCGGCGGGGCCCGCGCCCGAATTCGCCGAGATCAGGTTCGCCCCGAGCGGGAGCGCGACCGTCTTCATGGGCACCAAGAACCAGGGGCAGGGGCACGAGACGACGTTCAAGCAGATTCTCCACGAGCGGCTGGGCCTCGACCCCGCCGAGGTCCGCTACATCGACGGAGACACGGACGGGGTCGCCTTCGGCATGGGCACCATGGGCTCGCGCTCGACGGTCATCGGCGGCACCGCGCTCTGGACGGCCGCCGATAAGATCATCGCCAAGGGAAAGAAGATCGCCGCGCGCCTGCTGGAAGCGGCCGAGGGTGACATCGCCTTCGCCGATGGCACGTTCAACGTGGTGGGCACGGACCGGGCCGTGGCAATCAAGGAAGTCGCGCGGGCGGCCTTCGTGCCCGCCCAGCTGCCGCCCGGCCTCGAGCCAGGGCTTTACGAGACGGGCACCTTCGCGCCCAAGACGGACACGTGGCCCAACGGCTGCCACGTCTGCGAGGTGGAGGTGGATCCGGACACGGGGGCCGTCACGCTCGCCAGCTACGCGATCGTGGACGACGTGGGCACCGTGATCAACCCGCTCACGCTCAAGGGCCAGATCCACGGTGGGGTCGCGCAAGGTGTCGGGCAGGCGCTGATGGAGCAGGTCGTGTACGAGCCGGAGTCGGGCCAGCTCCTGACCGCGTCCTTCATGGAGTACGCGATGCCGCGCGCCGACGACTTCTGCGACGTGCACATCGAGAGCAGCCCGGTGCCGACCAAGCTGAACCCGCTTGGGGCCAAGGGCGCGGGAGAGGCCGGCACCGTCGGCGCCCTGCCCGTCGTCATCAACGCGGTCATGGACGCGCTGGCGCCGCTCGGCGTCCGGGAGCTCGACATGCCCGCGTCCAGCGAGCGCGTCTGGGCGGCCATCCAGGCCGCGAAGCGCGGCGGCCCTTAGCCGAGATCATTCAGGACCACCTGCGTGTAGTCCGCTCGTTCGGCTCCGGCCTCGCCGGGCGCGATCTCGAGGCCGTGCGTGACCCGCCAGCCGAGGCTTTCGAGCCAGGCGAGGGTGGCCTGTTCGACGACGGATTCGGTGACGCCGCGCTCGGTCACGCGTCGCCCCCTTCCTCAGCGGGCGGTTCTACGAGCTCTACCATCGCCGCAAAATGTGCGGGGTCCTGCGTCAGTCATGGCCCGCCTCGCCCGAGGGTCCTCCCTCGGACCTGCCTAGTCACAGCCTGATGACCGGGCTGCTTATCCTTGCGTCCTGGCCTCAAGCCATGTCGCGGGGAGTCCCAGGACGCCGGTCTTCACGTCGAGCGCTTGGGGTCCGTTGACGGGTTCGCGCAGCGCTCCAACTCGCGCAGGATCTCCTCCGTGCTCGGTATCTGGCGCACGCCCTGCTCGCCGAAGTAGGCGCCGGAGAGCTTGTAGCGCACGACCGCGTCGCGATCGAGGAGGAAGAACCCCATGTCGCTATCGTGAAGCAAGGTGGGCATCTCACCGAGGTTTGTCCTGGGGTCACCGATCTCGGCCGGCGGCGGCTTCGGGATCTTCGACGCTCCGTAGATCGCCTTCGCGTACCAGGCGAGCGAATGTGGGCGGACATCCACGCCCCACGCGTGGTGGACGCGGTAATCCGGATCGCAGAGATACGGGAATGGGATGGAGAAGTTCCGCGCATAGAAGCGCGCGCGCTCCGGCTTCGTCGGCGTCACCTGCAAGATCTCGGCGCCGAGCGCCTTGATCTTCGGGTAGCCGCGCGCGAGTTGGGACATGTGCGTGCGGCAGAAGGGACACGCCATGCCTTTGGTGAACCAGACGATGAGGTTGCGTTTGCCCCGGTAGTCCTCGGGCCCGATCTCCTCGCCCTGTCCCGACGCCAGGCGAAACGACGGCGCGCGCTGTCCGATCTCCACGCCTGCCATGTCCTGCTCCTTTAGCAGAGGAACGGCAGGACCAGGAAGGTGTCGCTGGTCCATCCCGTCGCCTCTTGCACGTCGCGACTCTTGGTCAGCCACCGCTCCGCCTCTGCCTCGTCGCCCGCCTCGATCGCCAGCGTGGCCAGCCCATCGTAACAGGGGAAGAGCAGCTGCGGCTCTCCCACCGCGCTCGCCACGTCGAGCGCTTCCCGATAATACCGCGCGCTCTCCTCGTGCTCGCCGCGGCACTGATGAATCTGCGCCAGGATGATGAGCGGCACCGGTAGGTGACCGCGCTGCCCGAGACGACGGTCCACCTCGACCGCCGCCTTTGCCGCCTTGACGCCTTCCTCGTAGTCGCCCGCGAGCATGCAGTGCCCGCCCGCGAGTGTGCAGAAGAGCCATGCCTGCTGGAGCTGATCGCCGATCTTCTGCGCCAGCGCCAGCCCCTCGCGGCAGTACTCGCTGGAGCGCACGTGATCGAACGCTGCGTACATCACGGCCAGGTTGCTGTACGCACGACACGCGACGGCGCCAAGCTGGTGGGCCAACGCCGTGTCGAGGCTCTGCTGGACGTACTCTGCCGCCCGCTCGATGTCGCCCGCGCGGGCCATGGCCACGCCGAGCGTGTTGCACGCATGGGAGACGACGTCCGGTGCGCCCAGCGCGTTGCCGAGCGTCAGCGCACGTCGCGCCCACTCCATCGCCCGATCGTGGTCGCCGAGTCGGAAGTGGATGCGCCCCAGCTCTTGGTAGAGGCGCGCCGCCGCCGCGTTGTCGGCGTCGCCGCCGAGCGCGGCGAGCCCGCGCTGGAGGTGGTCGAGCGCGCGCTCCCGTTCGCCGGCGTCCCAGGTGGCCACGCCCAGCTTGCGGTGCAGCTCGGCCGCCCGAATGCGGTCGCCCGCGCGCTCGACGAGGCCGAGCGCCTCCGCGAGGTCGCGAAGCGCATCGCCGAGACTGCCGTGCGCATGCGCGGCGTCACCGAGCTTTTCTAGAACGACCGCGCGATGGCCGTCGTCAGCGCCGTCCAGCGCCTGCCGGTAGTACGCGATGGCGTCGTCGTAGGCGAAGAGGCTACGGGCGCGGTCGCCGGCAAGCACGAGGTAGTGCAACGCCTTCGCCCGGTCGGCACTCCTCGCGTAGTGCCGCGCCAATTCTTGTAGAACGTCCTCCGGCCGCTCGACGTAGAGCTCTTCCAGGGCTTGGCCCGCCCGCGCATGCAGCTCCGCGCGCGACTTCACCAGCAGACTCTGGTAGGCCACCTGCTGGACGAGCAGGTGCATGAAACGGTACCGCTGCTCGGGGAAGAGCGCGGTTTCGCCCAGCAGCTCGGCGCGTACCAGCACCGCCAGCTCAGCGAACAGGTCGAGGCCGGGCGGCGCGATGGCCTCCAACAGCGGCAAGGGAAACTCGCGGCCGAGCACGGCCGCCACCTGCAGCACGCGCTTGGCCGAATCGGGCAGCCGGTCGATGCGCGCGGTGAGGAGATCCAGGATAGTCGACGGCACTTCGGCCTCGGCGAGGGCGGCCGCGTCTCCGCCGGTGAGCAGGCCGCGGTCCCTGAGGTAGCCCGTCAGCTCCTCGATGAAAAGTGGATTGCCCTCCGCGCGCTTCACGATGAGCTGTCGCGCCGCCGGCGCGACCTCCGCGCGGTCGAAGAGCGCCGTCACCATCTCGGCTGTGTCCTCCTCGGAGAACGGCTCGAGCACCAGCCGCTGGTGGAAGGAACGGTTCTCCCACCCGGACGCGTAGCCCTCACGGTAGGTGCACACGAGGAGGATCGAGTGCGCGGCGAGACTGTCCACGACGGAGTCGAGGTAGTCGCGCGAGCTGCTGTCGATCCATTGCAGGTCTTCCATGAGCAGGAAGAGCGGGCGGTGTTGCGCCCCGCGCAGCGTCAGCGCGCGCACCGCCTCTACGAGCCGACGCTTGCGCTGGGCGTCGTCGAGGCCGTCTATGTCCAGCTCGACGGCCGGCAGCGCCAGCACGTGCTTGAGGTAGGGGATGGTCCACTCGAGGCTCGCGTCCAGGCGTCGCACGCCCGTCTCGACTTTATGCACCTGCGACTTCTCGGCCTCGCCCTCCTCTAGCCGAAAATTCATCTGTAGCAGCTGCGCGATGAGGTTGAACGGTAGCGCCTCACGGTGCGGGTGACAGCGGGCCGACAGGAATGTGATCGCGTCTTCGTCGAGCCCGCGCTTCAGCTCGTAGGCCAGGCGCGATTTGCCCATGCCCGCCGCGCCAACGACCGACACGACGTTGCCGCGCCCACGCCGCGCCTTGTCGAACGCATCGCGGAGAAAGGCCAGCTCGCGCTGCCGCCCGACGAGGGCCGTCAACCCCCGCTCCAGCGCCAGGTCGAAGCGCGCGCGCCCGCTCCGCTGGCCGGTGACGGTGAAGGTCTGCACGGGCGCCGGCAGCCCCTTCATCTCGACCTCGCCCGCGGGCTCGATGAGGAAGTAGCCGGCGACGAGCCGCATCGTGGCCTCGCTGAGGCGCACGCCACCCGGCGGCGCCGCCTGCTGCAGGCGCGCCGCCAAGTTCACCGTCTCGCCCTGCGCTGTGTAGTCCATGCGCAGGTCGTCGCCGATCTTGCCGACGACCACAAGCCCAGTGTTGATGCCGATGCGCACCGCGAACTCGATGCCGCGCTGGCTGAGCAGCGCTTCCGCGTACTGCCGCACCGCCTGCTGCATGGCCAACGCCGCCGCCACCGCGCGCGCCGCGTGATCTTCGTGCGCGATGGGCGCGCCGAAGAGCGCCATGATCCCATCGCCCGTGAACTGATTCACGGTGCCTTCATAGCGGTGCACGGCGTCGAGCAGGTGCTGGAAGCAACCGTCCATGATCCCGTGCAGGTCTTCCGGGTCCAGCCTGGAGGACAGCGCCGTGAAGCCGACGCAGTCGACAAAGACGACGGTGACCTGCTTGCGCTCGCCCTCCAGCGCGCTGCGCGAGGTGAGGATGCGGTCGGCGAGATGCTTGGGGGTGTAGCCGGTCGGCGCCTGCGCCGCGTGGAGCGGCGCAGCCGCGGAGGCCGCGGGTGGAGCGGTGGTGACGGGCTTGCCGCACTCGTCGCAGAATTTCGCGGCGGCGCGCAACGGAGTGCCGCACCCCGCGCACGCACGGGGCAGGGCGGCGCCGCAGTTCTCGCAGAACTTGGCGGCGGCGCGATTGTCGTGCCGGCACTGTGAGCATGTCACGGCGTCATCGTACTCCCGTTCAGTCAGCCCCCCACGCCGCGGGCAGCCGCGACGATCTCCGTGGGGCTCGGAAACTTCGCCAGCTCATGCACTCCCTGCTGGGCTTCGATGTGCGTCCATCGCACGATCCCGTCGCGATCGATCAGGAAGTGGCCGCCCAACTGCGTTCCGTGCGTAGCGAAAATGTCTTCGTCGACCTTCGTCATGACGAAGCCGTCTTTCGCGTTCAAGGCGACGTTCGCCTCCATCGGATGCAGCGGGCTCGGCAGCTCCCCCGTCGGGTTGATGCGCACCGCGGCAAACGAATCGTCGGGCTTGACCGTGGGCACGCCGAACGACTGGTGCGTGCGCGCGTCGGGATCGGCGAGCAGCACCACGCGTGTGGGATGGTAGCGGAAGTAGAGTCCCGCCCGCCCGCGCTGGGTGTTCAATACCGCCACCGTGGCGATGCCCATGCCGGCGAGCGTGTCGTGGATGCCGGAGAACTGGAAGATCTGGCGGCGGCAGAATGGGCAGTGGAGGCCGCGGAAGAGGCCGAGAAGCACGGCGCTGCTGCCGCGATAGTCGGCGAGGGAAACGTCGCCCGCCTGGTTGATGGCCGGCAGAGTGAACTCCGGCGCTCGGTCTCCGGGGCGCAACGTCGCCATGGACATCACGAGAGTAGTGTACTCAAATTCGGCGGGCCGACGAGAAGTTGTTCCGAGGTGATGCTCGACCAGGTCCGTATTGAGGCGAGCGAGTCCCTGGTAGTCACCCATCGGGTGGAACCCTCCGAACCAGCCCGGAGCCTCAGTGGCCGCGTCTTTTCGCTGCAGCTGAGCCATGCGACCTCGCTGCGTTCACCCGTGATATCGGAATTCCGGCCTTAGAGGGCCCGGACAAGCTCGAGCAGGCGCCCGAGCGTGGCGAGCCGTGCGTCGAGCGAATCACCCGCGGGCTCGACGCGCAGCGTGGTGATCCCGGCCTGGCGATACGCCTCGAGGCGCTTGCGCACCATCGCCTCCGTGCCGAGGAGGTTGGTCTTGAGCACGAGCTCGTCGGGCACCCGCGCGGCGGCCTCTTCCCTGCGGTCGTCCAGCCAGAGGCGCTGGACCTCGACCGCGACGTCCTCGTAACCCGCCCGCTTGAACGCGTCGTTGTAGAAGTTGTGCTGGCGCGAGCCCATGGCCCCGAGCGTGAAGGCGAGGCCGGGCTTGCGCGGCGGGATCAACCGCTCGACGTCATCGGAGAAGGCGACCACGCCGCCCGCCTGGAGGTCGAGCTGGACGAGCGAGCGGCCCGCGCGGACGGCGCCCGCCTCCAGGTGGTCGAAGAACACGCGCGCGTGCTCGGGCATGAAGGAGGTGCCGAGCCAGCCGTCGGCGATCTCTCCCGTCATCTCGAGGCTCCTCGGTGACAGCGTGGCGAGGTAGATGGGGATGTCCGGCTGGGGCCGTGCCGCCGACCTGAGCGCCTTGCCCTCGCCTCCGGGCAGCGGCAGCTCGTAGATCTTGCCCTTGTAGGCGAGGCGCTCGCCTCGCGCTGCGCGCCGCACGATCTCGACCGTCTCGCGCATACGCGCTACGGGCCGCTCGAAGCGGATTCCGTGCCACCCTTCGATGACCTGCGGCCCGCTCACGCCGAGCCCGAGCATGAAGCGTCCGCCCGACATTGCGGCCAGGCTCATGGCCGTCATCGCGATGAGCGCGGGTGTGCGCGTGCCCGCCTGCATGATCCCCGTGCCGAGGCGGATGCGAGAGGTGCGCGCCGCCATGAAGGCGAGCGGGGTCGCCGCGTCGTGTCCCCACGCCTCGGCCGACCACAGGCAGTCGACGCCGAGGCGCTCCGCCTCCACCACATAGGCGCTCGCCGCCTGCCAATCGTCGTTGGCGAGCTTGAGCGAGATGGAAACGCGCATCAGGCGCTGCGGGACGCCGTCATTGCGGCGGCGATCTTCTGAAGCTGGCCGGCGTGGTCCAGGTCGTGGAGGCGCATGAAGAGCAGGGTCTCGCGCCAGTTGAGCGGGCCGAACATCCCGTGCTCGATGGGGCGCTCGAGGCTGGCGAGGGGATCGGCGCGCAGCACGCGCTCGAACAAGGCCTCGCGATCTCGCGTTAGGAGGGCCGACCACTCGGCCGCCGCGCGGGTGGGCGTGCCGGCGACGCCCTGGTCTTTCATTCGCCTCGGCGGCGGCGCCTGGTCGAGGGCGCTCGTGATGCCGGCACCGAAGTAGGCGCCCGCGGCGACGACGTGCGCCATCACCTCGTTCGCGCTCCACTCGTCGGCGGCCGGGCGCTCGGTGAAGCGGGCGGCCGGAATGGCCTCCGCCGCCGTCCGGAGGTCTGCCGTCGCCGCGCGGATTTTCTCGATGATGGCGGCCGGCGAGAGCTTCGCGCCCTGCGCCTCCAGATAGCTCCGGATCCGCGCTTCCTCGTCGGTCATGTCGTTCTCCTCACACGATCTCTTCGCCCAGGATGCGCCACGTCTCTCGCCAGGATGCGCCGCCTCTCTCGAATGTCGCGGAAAGGGTAACATAGTGCTGCCGGGTATTCGCCGCCCGCAGGCGCGGCCGTCGGCCGAGTTGACAGCGCCGCTCCGAGTTGAGATAAGCGGGGTCATGAGGGGAGAGCCGCGATGAGCCTCACGAGCAAGGGCGCGCAGCCGGCGCAAGACGGGATGCCGACGACCCGGGGGATGAATTTTTTCCTGGAGGACCGGAACCTCCAGTTCCTCTGCGAATCGGTAATGGGCGCCGCGACCTTCGAGCGCGCCCGGCCGCACCTCGTCGAGATGGGCGAGGTCGCCGGCGGAGAGCTCGATGACTTAGCAGCCCAGGCGGACAAGAACCCGCCGGTCCTCCGCGCCTTCGACCAGGCCGGCCGGCGCGTGGACGAGGTCGTCTTTCACCCGTCCTACCGCCGCATGGAGACCATCGCCTTTGAGCGCTTCGGCCTCGCGGCGCTCTCGCACCGGGACGGCGTGCTCGGCTGGCCCGGTCGCGTGCCGCAAACGGTCAAGTACGCGCTCTCCTACCTCTTCGCCCAGTCCGAGTTCGGCCTGCTCTGCCCTGTCAACATGACGGACTCGACCGCGCGGATGCTGAAGCACTACGCGAGCGACGAGCTCAAGGCGGCCTGGATCCCGCGCCTGACCACGACCGACTTTCCTCAGCTCCTGCAGGGGACGCAGTGGATGACCGAGAAGACGGGCGGTTCCGACGTCGGCGCCGCGACCACGCTCGCGCGCAAAGGCGCCGACGGGACCTGGAGGCTCTGGGGCGACAAGTGGTTCTGCTCCAATGCCAACGCGGATGTCGCGCTGACGCTGGCCCGGCCCGAGGGCGCGCCCAAAGGCACGCGGGGGCTCGGCATGTTCCTCGTTCCCAAGTACCTGCCGGACGGCACCAAGAACGGCTGGGTCATCAACCGGCTCAAGGACAAGTTCGGCTCCCGCTCGATGGCCTCGGGCGAGGTGACGTACCAGGGCGCGGTGGCGTACGTGGTGGGCGATGTCGGCCGCGGCTTCAAGCAGATGATGGAGATGGTCAACCTCTCCCGGCTCTCCAACGCGATGCGCGCCGCGGGGATCATGAGGCGGGCGCTCCTCGAGTCCGTCGTCCACGCCAGCGGCCGCGCGGCCTTCGGCGGGCCGCTCATCGCGCTGCCTCTGCTCCGCGCCAACCTGATGGAGATGCTGCTCGACGTCGAGGCCGCGGCCTCGGTCGTCTTCAACGCCGCGGCGGTGTTCGACCGCTGGGACGGCGGCTCGGTCGAGGACCGCAAGCTCTTCCGTATCTGGACGCCGATCGCCAAGTGCTGGATCACGGCGCGGGCGCGGGCCGTGGCGAGCGAGGCCATGAACGTGCGCGGCGGCAACGGTTATATAGAAGAGTGGGTCAACGCGCGGCTCGTGCGCGACAGCTACCTGGGCGCCATCTGGGAGGGCGCGACCCCAGTGGTGGCGCTCGACGTCCAGCGCGCCATCATGCGCGAGCAGTGCCACGAGGCCCTCTTCGCGTATATCGGCTCGCGGCTCCAGCACGTGACGGAGCCGGCGGCCAAGCCCTGGGTGGACGTGGTAGTCCAGGCGGTCGAGGCGCTCAAGCGGCGCATCGACGGCTGGGCGGCGCTCTCCCGCGAGGAGTTGGAGCTCGAGGCCAAGCCCGCGGCTGACCTCCTCTACCACCTGCTGGCCGCGAGCCTGCTCCTGGGTGAGGGCCAGACACTCCGCGACGGCGCCCAGGATTTTCGCAAGTTCCTGGTCGGAGCGCTTTATGTCCAGCGATGGCTCCTGCAGCGTGATCTCTACGCGCCGCCCTTCGGCGCGCGCGATCTCGGCTGGCTCGACGCCTTGATCGCCTGGACGCCCGTTCCCAAGTCAGCACTGGCCAGTCGGGCCTCTCACTAGGCCGCCGGCTTGTGGGCCGACTGACAACCCCCCGTTCTGACAGGGGAAAAGGCGGTTCGATCCCCCTTGGCCCTTGTGGTATCCTCACCCTACACCGCGAGAGTGGCGGAACTGGCAGACGCGCTGGACTTAGGATCCAGAGGGTCATACCCGTGGGGGTTCGACTCCCCCCTCTCGCACCAGCCTTTCTCATCAGGAGCCTGAATGAAAGTCGCCGTCGAAGAGATCGGCGCGTGCAAGCGCCGCCTGCAGGTGGAAGAAGGTCCGGAGGTCGTCCAGGACGCGTGGGAGAAGGCCTTCAAGCGCGTCCAGAAGGAGGCGAAGCTTCCCGGCTTCCGCAAGGGCAAGGTGCCGGCGGGCATGATCAAGCTGCACTTCGCCGATGACGTCCGCAAGGAGGTCGCCCGCAACCTGATCCCCGACGTCTATCGCCAGGCGCTCCAGGAGACCAAGCTCCGCCCCGTGGAAGAGCCCGACCTCAAGGAAGTGACGCTCGAGGAGGGCGCGCCGCTCAAGTTCGAGGCGATGGTGGAGATCAAGCCCGCCATCGCACTCGGCCAGTACGCGGGGTTGACCGTCAAGCATGCGCCCAAGCCCTTCGAGGAGCGCGAAGTGGACGAGGCGCTCGAGCACCTGCGGGAGCAGCACGCCGAGTTCCGCGCCGTGGAGCGCCCGGCCGATCTCCACGACCACGTGATCATGGATTACACGCTGACGCCCGAGGGCATGGACGCGCGGACGGAGACGGGCTACGGGTTTCTCATCGGCTCGGGCGCGGTCATGCCCGAGGTGGAGGAGGCTGTGATCGGGCTCGTAGCGGGAGGCGAGCGCACCGCGCGCGTCCGCTTCTCCGACAACCACCGGACCGAGGCGCTTCGCGGCAAGGCGGGCGAGGCAAAGGTCAAGGTCACCGAGGTCAAGGAGAAAGTGCTCCCCGCTCTCGACGACGGGCTGGCCAAGACCGTGGGGCAGTTCGACACGCTGGACGCCCTCAAGGAGGGGGTCCGGAAGGGTCTTGAGGCGCGGCGGGACGCGGAGAACCGGCAGGCGCTCGAGGACGCCGTCACCGAGGCCGTGCTGGCGGGGCACCCGGTCGAGGTGCCTGAGGCGCTGGTGCTGCGCCAGGTGGGCCACCTGATCGAGCACACGCGCGAGCGTGTCAGGCGCCAGGGCATGGACCCCGACAAGCTGCCCTGGGACTACGGCAAGCTGCTGGAAGAGCTCAAGCCGGGGGCCGAGAAGGCCGTGCGCCGGTCGCTCGTGCTCGAGGCCATCGCCGAGAAGGAGGGGCTCATCCCGACGGACGCCGACGTCGACGCCGAGGTGGAGAAGATCGCGGTCGCCAACAACCGGCCTGTCCCGGCCGTGAGGCGGATGATGCAGGATAGCGGCGACCTGGACGGGCTGCGGCACTCGCTCCGCGAGACCCGGACGCTGGAGTTTCTCATCTCGAAGTCAACCGTGGCGGCCTAGGGTACACTGAGCGCATGGCAACCAAGAGGCGTCCCATGGCGTTGGTTCCAATGGTGGTGGAGCAGACGCCCCGCGGCGAGCGGGCGTTCGACATCTTCTCGCGTCTCCTCAAGGAGCGGATCATCTTCCTGCCGACCTATATCGAGGACGAGATCGCGAACCTCGTGATCGCGCAGATGCTCTTCCTCGAGGCCGAGGACCCGGACAAGGACATCGCGCTGTACATCAATTCGCCGGGCGGCTCGGTGACGGCGGGCATGGCGATCTACGACACCATGCAGTACATCAAGCCCGACGTCAGCACGATCTGCATGGGCCAGGCGGCCTCGATGGGGGCGCTCCTGCTGGCGGCCGGCGCCAAGAACAAGCGCTTCGCCCTGCCGCACGCGCGGATCATGATCCACCAGCCGCTCGGGGGGGTCCAGGGGCAGGCGACGGATATCGACATCCAGGCCAGGGAGATCCTCCGGATGCGGGAGGAGCTGAACGGCATCCTGCTCCACCATACGGGCCAGACCATGGAGAAGATCCAGCGGGACACCGACCGCGACTTCTTCATGACCGCGGAGCAGGCCAAGGACTACAAGATCGTGGACGAGGTCATCTCCTCCAAGCCGACCCCGAGGCCGGTAGCCGGCGCGCCGGCGATGGCGGGGAGATAGGCGGCTCGGGGCATGGCGGCTCGGGCGCGCGAGGGCGGAGGGACGCTGAAGTGCTCGTTCTGCGGCAAGAGCCAGAACGATGTGCGCAAGCTCATCGCGGGGCCCACGGTCTACATCTGCGACGAGTGCATCGAGCTCTGCAACGACATCATCGCGGAGGAGTGGGAGGAGGAGAAGAGTAAGGAGCTCCGCAGCCTCCCCAAGCCCGCCGAGATCAAGAACGTGCTCGACCAGTACGTGATCGGGCAGGAGCGGGCGAAGAAGGTCCTCGCCGTCGCCGTCCACAACCACTACAAGCGCGTCGAGGCGGGCGGCGAAGCCGGCGACGTCGAGCTCCAGAAGGCGAACATCCTGCTGATCGGCCCGACCGGCTCCGGCAAGACGCTGCTCGCGCAGACCCTCGCCAAGATGCTCCACGTGCCCTTCACCATCGCCGACGCGACCACGCTGACCGAGGCGGGCTATGTCGGTGAGGACGTGGAGAACATCATCCTACGATTGCTGCAGGCGGCGGACTACGACGTCGAGCGGGCCCAGCGGGGCATCGTGTACATCGACGAGATCGACAAGATCGCGCGCAAGAGCGAGAACCCGTCCATCACCCGCGACGTCTCGGGCGAGGGCGTCCAGCAGGCGCTCCTGAAGATCCTCGAGGGCACGGTCGCCAACGTGCCGCCCCAGGGCGGGCGGAAGCACCCGCACCAGGAGTTCATCCAGGTCGACACGGCCAACGTGCTCTTCATCTGCGGCGGGGCGTTCGTCGGGCTCGACAAGATGGTCGAGAACCGCGTGGGCAAGACCGGCATGGGCTTCGGCGCCGAGATCAAGAGCCGGGAGGACCGGCGGGTGGGCGATCTCCTGGCGATGGTACAGCCCGAGGACATGCTCAAGTACGGCCTCATCCCCGAGTTCGTCGGGCGGCTGCCGGTCGTCGCGACGCTCCACGACCTGGACGAGGCGGCGCTCGTGCGTATCTTGAGAGAGCCCAAGAACGCCATCATCAAGCAGTACCAGAAGTACTTCGACCTCGAGAAGGTGCGGCTCAAGTTCACCGACGACGCCGTCGCCGCCGTGGCCCGCGAGGCCATGAAGCGCGGCACGGGCGCGCGGGGGCTCCGAGCGGTGCTGGAGGAGGTCATGCTCGAAGTGATGTACGAGCTGCCATCCCTCCCGGGGCTCAAGGAGTGCATCATCACGCGCGAGGCGATCGTGAGCCGCGAGCGCCCGATCCTCATCTCGGAGCCGAAAGAGCAGTCCGCCTGACGCCTCCCCTCACCCTCTCAGCCCTCGCCTCGCCGAAGGCGTCTCAGCTCGAACTGCGGCCCTCTCCCCCTCTCGGGGGCGAGGGTATCGATTAGCTTCCCCTCTCCCCTATGGTTCCAACTTCCCTCTCCCCGCTGGGGAGAGGGAGGGGTGAGGGGCGATTGGATGCCGCATCCACACGTTGGCTTCCTCGTAGCGCCCGATATCGCGCCTGACGTCGATCTTCACCGGTTGGAACGCGCCCGCGACGACGTACGTCCCGCTCTCCGGGAAGCGCAGTCCCGTCCACTCTTCCCATCGAGCAACGGTGTCGGTCACCACCATCGCCTTCGGGGCGACCCGCATGATCTCGGCGCCCATTCGCTGGTGCACGCGGAGCCACGGATCGAAGAACCCGCCGTCGGCGCGCGTCCAGGTGACGTAGCGCTCCATGGGCGTGAGCGGGTAGAGCTGCTTGAGCGACGGGCGCACCGGCGCCACGAGGGTCTTCAAGCCGTGACGCCGGGCGATCTCGCCCATGGCCTCGATCACCGGCCGGCTCACCCCACGGCTCCGGTGCGCGGGATCCACGATGGCGGCCAATGCCGAGAGCGCCGTCGGCCGGCGGCCGTCCCGCTTCACCGCCACGCCCCGCTCCAGGATCTCCGGGATGTCCGGCGGGAGGTCAGCCATCGAGCCGTCGCAGATCAAGGGGATGGAGTTCCCAATTGCCACGAGCGCGCCGGCCTCATCCCACAGCCCGAACTGGAAGTCGGCGAAGTCGGTGAAGATCCGGGGCCACAGGGGGCCCGCGCCGTTGCCCTCGCGGACGAAGCGCGGCCAGGCCTGGCGGTGAAACTCGGGGAAGCGCTCCCTGAGCTCCGGCTCCTCGCTGAGGGTGCGAACCGTGAATTCCATGTCAGAATGATCCTCGAATGAGAGCCCGTCGTCCAGCGCCGCCTCTCGAGCCCACGTCATGACCCCCGGCACGCTCTACGTGGTCGCCACGCCCATCGGCAACCTCGAGGACATCACGCTCCGGGCCCTGCGCGTCCTGAAGGAGGTCGGCCTCGTCGCCTGCGAGGACACGCGCCGCACGCGGACGCTGCTGACCCACTTCGGCATCCACGTGCCCGTCACGAGCTACTTCGAGCACAACAAGCTCGCCAAGGGCCCGGCCATACTCAAGACGCTCAGCGAGGGCAAGTCGGTGGCGCTCGTCACCGACGCGGGCACTCCCGGCATCTCGGATCCGGGCTTTCTGCTCGTCCGAGAGGCGAGAGAAGCCGGAATCCCCGTGGTGCCCGTGCCCGGCCCCTCGGCCGTGGTGGCGGCGCTGTCGGCCGCCGGTATCCCCGCCGACAGCTTCGTGTTCGACGGCTTCCTGCCCGTCAAGCCGGGCAAGCGGGTCCACAGGCTCGAGGCGCTCCGCGAGCTCGAGATGACGCTGGTCTGCTACGAGTCGCCTCACCGCATCCTCGCCGCGCTCGAGGCGATAGGCCAGGTGTTCGGCCAGGTCGAGATCGTCGTGGCCCGCGAGCTGACCAAGCAGTTCGAGGAGATCGTCCGCGGCACGCCGGAGGCGCTTCGGGAGCGCTTCGCCGCAGGCACGGTCAGGGGAGAATTCACGCTCGTCATCCCGTATACTAAGAGCCCATGTCCATCCCCAAAGCCCTGAGCATCGCCGGCTCGGATTCCGGCGGCGGCGCGGGCATCCAGGCGGATCTCAAGACCTTCTCGGCCTACCGGGTCTTCGGCATGTCCGTCATCACCGCGGTGACGGCGCAGAATTCCCTGGGGGTCCAGGCCGTCGAGTATCTGCCGCCTTCGCTCGTCGCCCACCAGCTCGCAACCGTCCTGGACGATTTCGGCGCCGACGCCGCCAAGTGCGGCATGCTCGGCACCGCCGCCATCGTCCTAGCGGTGGCGGCCGGGTTGCGCGCGCATCCGGTGGAGCGGCTCGTGGTCGACCCGGTCATGACCGCCAAGTCCGGCGACGTGCTGCTCGAGCCCGCGGCCGTCCGCGCTGTGACGATGAGCCTCCTGCCCCTGGCCCTCGTGGTGACGCCCAACCTGCCCGAGGCTGAAGCGCTGGCCGGCATGCCGGTGTCGAGCCGGGCCGACATGGAGGAGGCCGCGCGCCGCATCCACAAGCTGGGGCCGCGCCACGTGCTGGTCAAGGGCGGCCACCTCAAGGGCGACGCGGTGGACCTCCTCTACAACGGCCGAGACTTCACGGCCTTCCAGGCCCCGCGCATCGAGTCCGACAACACGCACGGCACCGGCTGCACCTTCTCGGCCGCCATCGTGGCGGGCCTGGCTCAGGGGCGGCCGCTCGGCGAGGCCGTGCGCGACGCCAAGGCTTACGTGACGCGCGCCATCCGCGAGGGTTTCGCCCTCGGCCGCGGCGTGGGCGCGCTCCGGCACTTCCTCACGGAGTGGTGATGGCGGACGAGCAGACGGCGCCCGAGTCCGAGCCCGAGCAGGAGCGCGCGCTCGGCAAGATGTCGTTCATGCAGCACCTGGGCGAGCTCCGGATCCGCATTATGTGGGCGCTGGGCGCCGCCGGCATCGGGCTCGTGATCGCGTTCTTCGTCACCGACCCCGCCATGCGCTTCATCTCCCGGCCGCTGGTCGGGCTGAAGGTCGAGCTGGTCTTCACCACCCCCACCGAGGCCTTCTGGACCTGGATGAAGGTCGCCATGGTGCTGGCCATCTTCATCTCCATGCCCGCCCTTCTCTACCAGGTCTGGAAGTTCGTGTCTCCCGGGCTCCACGCGCACGAGAAGAAATACGCGGCGCCGTTCATCATCGTGGGCTCGCTGCTCTTCCTGGTCGGGGGCGCCTTCGCCATGTTCGTGGTCATCCCCTTCGCCTCGACCTTCCTGGTGACGTTCGGTCAGGAGAAGGGGTGGAAGCCGATGATCACGGTGTCCTCGTACACCGATTTCGTGATCAAATTCGCCCTGGCCTTCGGCATCGTGTTCGAGCTGCCGGTGGTGATCACCGTCCTGGCCCTGATCGGGGTGGTGACGCCGCAGTTCCTCTCGAAGAACCGCAAGTACGCCGTCCTGATCAATTTCGTCATCGCGGCGATCCTGACGCCGACACCGGACATTATCAACCAGTCCCTGATGGCGGGCCCCCTGTGCGTCCTGTACGAGGTCGGCATCATCTGCGCGCGCCTGGCCGTCAGGAAGCGCAAGACGCCGGCGCCGCCCGCCGAGACGATCGCGGCGCCATGAGCCCCCAGGCCACGCCATGAGCCCAATGGACTTCAACTCCCTCGAGCTGCCCGAGCCGGTGATGCGCGGCATCCGCGACGCCGGCTTCGTCGCGGCGACGCCCATCCAGGAAAGCACGCTCCCGCTCGCGCTCAAAGGCAAGGACGTGGCGGGCCAGTCCCAGACGGGCACCGGCAAGACGGCGGTCTTCCTGATCGCCGCCTTCACCCGCTGCCTGCGCCATCCGGCGCCGGCCAAGAGCGGGCCGACGGCGCCGCGCGTGCTGATCATCGCGCCGACGCGCGAGCTGGTGGTGCAGATCGAGGCGGACGCCCGGCTCCTGGGCGCCCACACGGGGCTCAAGATCCGCGCCGTGTACGGCGGCATCGACTACAATAAGCAGCGCGAGGATCTCAGCGAGGCCTGCGACATCCTGGTGGGCACGCCCGGCCGCCTCATCGATTATCTCAAGCAGCACATCTGGTCGCCCCAGCGCGTCGAGATCCTCGTCATCGACGAGGCCGACCGCATGTTCGACATGGGCTTCATCGCCGACCTGCGCTTCATCCTGCGCAAGCTGCCCAAGCCCGAGAAGCGGCAGTCCTTCCTCTTCTCGGCGACGCTCTCCTTCCGCGTGCTGGAGCTGACCTGGGAGTTCATGAACAACCCCACCCAGATCTCCGTCACGCCGCTGCAGAAGACCGCCGAGAACGTCGTCCAGGTGCTCTATCACGCGGGGCGCGAGGAGAAGTTCAGCCTGCTGCTGGGTCTCCTCAAGCGGGAAGGCGGCAGCCGCATTCTGATGTTCTCCAACACGCGCGAAGAAGCGCGCCGCCTCGAGGACCGCCTGGGGCGCAACGGCTGGCAGGCCAAGGCCCTCACCGGCGACGTGGAGCAGAAGAAGCGGCTGAAGATCCTGAACGACTTCAAGAACGGCGAGTTGCCCATTCTGGTCGCGACGGACGTCGCCTCGCGGGGGCTCCACATCGAAGGAGTGACCCACGTCGTCAACTGGGACATGCCCCAGGACCCCGAGGACTACGTGCACCGTATCGGCCGCACCGCGCGCGCCGGGGCCACCGGCAAGTCCATCAGCCTGGCGGACGAGACGGGCGCGCTCCAGATCGAGCCCATCGAGAAGTTCATCGGCGAGAAGATTCCCGTCGAATGGGCCGAGGATGATTGGTTCCTGCCCGAGATCAAGCCGACGAGCGAAGAGCGCCGGAAGTATGCCGACGAGAAGCGCGCGCGCATGGCCGCGCGCGGCGGGCGACCGGGCGGTGGCGGGCGCGGCGCCCCGGGCGGCGGGCGCGGGGGCGG
>JAUSJX010000134.1 GCA_030647435.1 Candidatus Rokuibacteriota bacterium | reverse complement strand
TTAGGATGCCGCAGTACATCCAAGACATCGCCGTCCTCGATGGCAAGTACGATCCGCTCAAATGAGATTCCCGGTTCTGCCTTCAGTGCTTCGTTCTTCTCGGGGTTCCAGCGGAACCTCCTCACGTGGCAAGTGTACTAGATCGTGTGCCTTTTGTCATCACCAGCTTGTGCACCGTCATCGCGGCGAACGATCAGGCTGAGCGGCCGGCGTCAGCCGGTCCGCTCCAGTCTGCTGTTAGGGGCCGTCCCGTTGCATCTACCTGTACGCATCGCTACGATGCCTCACTGCGCTGATGTCCACAACGTGTGCACGGTCGTCGATCGAGTAGATCACGCGATAGTCGCTGACGCGGATACGCCAAAGGTCATTGGCTCCCTGTAGCTTCACGCACCCGGGTGGCCTCGGGGTCGATCCGAGAGCCTCGATGCGCGAGATGATCCGTCGCGCGATCAAGGCGTCGAGCTGTTCGAGCTCACGGCGCGCCGACCGCGCAAAGACGACGGAGTACTCAGCCACGCCGACGTCGCTGTCGCAAGCCCAGGACCCGCTTCTTTACGCTCGCCAGCGATTCTCGTGGCTCAGCCGCACGCCGCTTTGTCAGCGCACGATCGTAGAAGTCCTCCCATAAGCGGCCTTGCTTCTTGAGGTCGATCTGGACGGCCGTCTTGCGGCCCGAACCGTCAACTACGAACTGAATGCCTTTCACGCTGTATCCTCCTTGCTGCGGATAACGGCGCGGGTAACCCGCGGGCCGGGGTGGCGCGGACCGTGCGTTCTTTGCACGGGCCGTGACAGGCCGGACCGACAGGTTCACCCGCAGGTTAGGCTTCACGCGGTCCAGTCGCACTCAGTTGCCCCTTGTGGCGTTCCACGAACCCCATCACCGTCTCGACCGTGGCCATGTCGACCAGCCCCAACCCGAAATGACTCGCCAAGTAGCAGAAGGCGAACGCCAGCCGAGGATCAGACAGCGTCGCTGCCTGGCTGTCCAGGTTTGCTACGTAGCTGGTCAACGCTGCCTCCGTCGCCCGCTTCAGCGCGGCTGAGCGAGAGGGAAAGCGTCGAAACTTCACCGCGACCGCGGGTGCAAGATGAAACAGCTCCCGCGCCCCAAAACGAAGACCTACGACGGGTCCGAAGGGAATGGCTTCTTGAACGTCCGCATATGCCGCTCGAATCTCTTCGAGCCACGCCTCGGGGCTGCGAGGTACGCTTCGTTCGGCCTTCTTCACGATCCCCTCGTGAAGCCTAACGCTCAGTATCTTAAACTGCGTTATCCGGCTGCGTAGTTCTGTATAGCACGACGAACGAGCCCGGCCGAGCTCCGTCGGCACCCGCGTTTCCGCGACCTTGCAGGGCACGCCTTCGTTCCCTTGCCGTGATACACCGCAAGGCACTGCACGATGTCACCTGGGCCTCCGCGGCCAGCCCGATGTGTTTCCCAGCCGCTGAGGTCATGACAGGAACAGCCGGTCGGCGGGGCTGCGGACCCCGGCCGGTCCTCGGTTGAGCACGTGGGTGTAGATCCTCGTGGTGCTGCCGTCTGAGTGGCCGAGCAGTTCCTGCACGGTGCGGATATCGTGGCTCTCTTCCAGCAGGTGGGTGGCACACGAATGCCGGACGGTGTGGCAGGTGGCCTGCGTGGCAATCCCGGCGCCGCGGACCGCATCCTTCACCGCGCGCTGGAGAACGGATGCATGGAGGTGGTGACGGCGACGCTGGCCGGTGAGACGCTCTGGGGTTGAGGAAGCCGTGGTAGTGGTTCTTCGTCGCCACCGCCCCGAGCGCCTCCTCCCCCGCCCCGTACGCCTTGAAGGAGCGCGTCGCGACGAGCGCGAACATGCCCGGCGCGGTCCGGCCCTTGGCCAGCACGGGATGCCCCCGGTTCACGGCCTGCGCGACGAGCGAGCCGCGGGAGGGCCCCTCGCGCATCTTCTCGGCCCCCACCGTGAGCACCAGGTCGTACTCGCCCGAGGCCACCGCCAGCGCGGCGTTGCGCACGGCCTCGATGCCCGTCGCGCAGTACGCCGCCACCCGCGTGACCGGGATCGGGAGGTTCACGGCCTCGAAGATCATGTCGGAGAGGCTCTGGTGGAAGTTCTCCCTGAACTTGATGGTGCCGGTGCCGATGATGGCGACCTTGCCGCCGAGTCCGCCCATGGACTCCTCCTTCAAGTACCCTGCCTGGTCAGGAGCCCGCCTGGCCGCGAGCCGCCCTAAGCCTACCCCGGTCCCCGCGCGGGTCGCAAGTCCTCACTCTGTGGGACAATCCGGCGCATGCGCGCTATGGTGCTGACCAGCCAGGCCGCGGTCGAGACATCGCCGCTCTCGCCGGCCGACCGGCCCATCCCCGAGCCTGGCCCGGGGGAAGCGCGGGTGCGCGTGCGGGCCTGCGGCGCGTGCCGCACGGACATCCACGTGGTCGAGGGCGACCTGCCGGCGCGGCGGCTCCCGCTGATCCCGGGGCACCAGGTCGTGGGGACGGTCGACTCGCTCGGCCCCGGCGCCGCGCGCTTCAGCATAGGTGACCGCGTCGGGATCGCATGGCTTCGCTCGACCTGCGGGCGCTGCCGCTTCTGCCTCTCGGGTCGGGAGAATCTCTGCGCCGATTCCACGTACACGGGGTGGACCCACGACGGAGGCTACGCCGAGTACGCATGCGTCCCGGAGGCCTTCGCCTACGCGATCCCCCCGGTATTCGACGACGCCGAGACGGCCCCCCTCCTCTGCGCCGGCATCATCGGCTACAGGGCGCTCCAGCGCAGCCGGGTGCCGCGAGGCGGCAGGCTCGGCCTCTACGGCTTCGGCTCCTCCGCGCACATCACGCTCCAGGTCGCGCGCCACTGGGGCTGCGCCGTCTACGTCGCGACGCGCGAGCCCGCCCGCCAACGGCTGGCGCTCGACCTCGGCGCCGCCTGGGCGGGCGCGCCGGGCGATCCGCTGCCCGACAAGCTCGATGCCGCCATCGTCTTCGCGCCGGTGGGCGGGCTCGTGCCCGTCGCCCTCCGCGACCTCGACAAGGGCGGCACGGCGGCGCTCGCGGGCATCCACATGACGGACCTGCCCGCCATGTCCTATGAGCCCCACCTCTTCTGGGAGAAGACGCTCCAAAGCGTGACCGCCAACACGCGCGCCGACGGCGAAGCCCTCCTGGCCGAGGCCGCGGCCATCCCCATCCGGCCCCGCGTGACCCGCTACGCGCTTGCCGATGCCAACCGCGCGCTGGCCGACATCAAGTCGTCGGAGGTGGAAGCGACGGCCGTCCTGATGGTCGGCTGAGCCCGCGCAGGGCCGCCGGCGCTAGCCGCCCAAGTAGGCGCGGCGGACGTCGGCGTTGTCGAGCAGGTCGCGGGCGGCGCCCTCGAGCGCGATGCGTCCGCTCTCCATGACGTAGGCCCGGTCGGCCATCCGAAGCGCCAGCGCCGCGTTCTGCTCCACCATCAGGACGGTCACGCCCTGCCGCCGGATCTCCGCGATCACACGGAAGACCGTCTCGACCATGGTCGGCGCGAGCCCGAGTGACGGCTCGTCCAGCAGGAGGAGCCGCGGGGCCGACATGAGCGCGCGGGCGATGGCCAGCATCTGTTGCTCGCCGCCCGAGAGCGTGCCGCCGAGCTGCCGCGCGCGCTCCTTGAGCCGCGGGAAGTGGTGGAAGACGCGCTCGAGGTCGTCGGGGCCCGCGCCCTCACGTCCACGCACGTACGCGCCCATCTCGAGGTTTTCCTGCACCGTCATCTCGGGGAAGATCCGCCGCCCCTCGGGGCACTGGGCGATGCCGCGCTTGAGCACGGCGTGGGCCGGGCGGCCATCGAGCCTCTCGCCAAGGAAGGTGATCGCACCCGCCGTCGGACGGAGGAGGCCCGAGATCGTCCGCACCGTGGTGCTCTTGCCGGCGCCGTTGGCGCCGAGGAGGCAGACCAGCTCGCCCTCGGCAACGCGGAGGCTGACCTGGTGGAGCACCTCCACCGGCCCGTAGCCCACGGAGATCCCGTCAAGGACGAGCAAAAGCGTCTCCCGACCCCAGGTAGGCGCGGATCACCTCGGCGTGGCGCTGGATCTCGGCCGGCGTCCCCTCGGCGATCTTCACCCCGTAGTTCAGCACCACCACGCGGTCGCATATGCCCATGACGAGCTTCATGTCGTGCTCGACGAGCAGGACGGAGAGGCCTCGCGCGCGGATGCCCTCGATCAGGCGCATGAGCCGTTCGGTCTCGACGGCGTTGAGGCCGGCCGCCGGCTCGTCGAGCAGCAGCACCGACGGCGCCGGCGCCAGCGCGATGGCGAGTCCCAGCAGCCGCTGCTCCCCGCACGACAGGCTGCGCGCCGGCTCGTCTCCCTTGTGGCCGAGCCCCACGAAGGCAAGGAGGGTCCGCGCCCGTTCCTCGAGGCGGTGCTCCTCCAAACGATGTGAGCGGGTCATGAGGAGCACGTCGCGCAGGCCCGTGCGGGCGAGCCTGTGGCATGCGGTCAGCACGTTGTCGAGCACGGCGGCTTCCGGGAAGAGGCTCGTGCGCTGGAACATGCGCACGAGGCCGCGCTCCGCGATCCGGTAGGGCGGCTCGGCCGTGATGTCCGCGCCCTCGAAATGCACGCGCCCCGCATCGGGCGGCTGGAAGCCCGTGACGACGTTGAAGGCCGTGGACTTGCCGGCGCCGTTGGGGCCGATGAGCGCCAGGATCTCGCCGCGGCCGAGATCGAGGCTGAGCCCTTCGACGGCCGCGAGGCCGCCGAAGCGCACCGTGACATCCCGCACCGAGAGCGCCGGGCCCGGCGCCGGGGCGCCGATACCCGCCTCGAACGCCGCGCCGCCGGACCCCGGCTCGGCAGGCGCAGGCGCGCCCGCAACGACGAGCCTGCGAAGATAGAACACGAGTCCCCTGGGCATGAACATCACCACCAGGAGCAGGATGACGCCGTAGAGCAGCATGCGGTAGAAAGCCGCCATCCGCAGCAGCTCGGGCACGAAGGTGAAGACGAGCGCGCCCACCGCGGGGCCAAGCACGGTGCCCTGACCGCCCGCGACGACCATGACGGCCATCGTAACCGTGTTCTGGAAGCCGAAGAGCTCGGGGGAGAGAAAGGTGATGTAGTGGGCGTAGAAACCGCCGCCGGCGCCGGCCAGGAGGCACGAGACCACCATCGCCAGCATGGTGTGGCGGTAGGCGCTGATCCCCGAGGACTCGGCCAGGCTTTCGTTCTCGCGCACGGCGCGGAGCGCGCGCCCCACGCGCGAGCGCAGAAGCCGCGCCGTCACCCACAGCGTCGCGCCCGCAAGGACCACCATGAGGTAGTAGTAGTCGCGCTTGCCGGTGAGTGTGAAGCGCTCGGCGCCGAGATTGAAGGGCGGCACGCCGGCGAGGCCCATGGGCCCCTGGGTCAGGTCCATCCAGTTGGTCGCCACGAGCCGGGTCACCTCGGCGAAGCCGATCGTCACGAGCACGAAGTAGGCGCCCCGGAGCCTGAGCGTGACCATGCCGAGGAGCCAGCCTGCCACACCCGAGACGAGGGCCGCCGCCGGCAGCGTGAAGACAGGCGAGAGGCCGAAGTGGAGCGAGAGCAGTCCCGACGCGTAGGCGCCGATACCGAAGAACGCCGTGTGGCCGAGGTTCAGCTGGCCGGCTGCCAGGAGGAGGTTCATGCCGGCCGACAGCAGGAAGAAGATGCCGCCCATGATGAGCAGGTGGAGGTAGTAGTCGTCCACGCCGAGAAGCGGCAGTACCAACAGCAGCGCGGCAGCCGCAAACCCCCAGGGCACCGTGGAGCTCACCGTGGCAGCCCCTTCGTGACGAAGAGGCCCTGCGGCCGCCACACGAGAAGCAGGATGATGAGGACGAAGCCGATCGCGTCCTTGTAGCCGGAGGAGATGTAGCCGGCGCCCAGGCTCTCGGCCACGCCAAGGAGCAGGCCGCCCACGATGGCGCCCAGGAAGTTGCCGAGCCCGCCCATGATGACGACGGCGAAGGACTTGAGCGCCGCCAAGTCCCCCATCGCGGGGTACACCCAGAAGACGGCGCCCAGGAGCGCGCCCGAGGCGCCCGCCAGCGCCGCGCCGAAGCCGAACGTGAACATGTAGATGCGGTCCACGTCCACGCCCGTCAGCCGCGCCATGTCGGTGTCCTGGAAGGTGGCGCGCATGGCCCGCCCGAGCCGCGTCTTCTGGATGAACAGGTGCGCGCCCACGATCAGCGCGACGGCGACGGCGCCCGCGAAGACGCGGATCGCGACCACGTGGATGGTCCCGAAGGTCAGCGGCACCGGGGAGAACGGGTGCCTGATGGTCTTCGGCGACGGGTCCCAGATGAGGATCGCCGCGTTCTGGATGATGACGGACAGCGCCACCATGGCGAGCATGGGGATCTCGATGGGCTGATCGCGCAGGCGTCGCAGGATCAGCCGCTCCACGACCGCGCCGACGAGCGCGACGCCCGTCACCGCCAGGAGGCACGCGACGAAGAAATTGACGCCCCACAGCGAGAAGAGCGTGTAGAGGAAGAAGGCGCCCAGCATGAAGAGCTCGCCGTGGGCGAAGTTGACCACGCGCATGATGCCGAAGATGAGGGTGAGGCCGATCCCCATCAGGGCATAGCCGCCCCCCAGGATGAGGCCGTTGACGACGTGCTGGACGAGCTCGGCGATCATGGGCGCAAAGACGGCGGGCGCCCAAACGGGCGCCCGCCGCGCGTGCTGCCGGCCGGCGTGTTTCCAGCCGCGCGTGTTTCCAGGAAATCGGCCGCCGCTACTTGGCGGCGGACATCTCCCACAGCTTGGAGCTGGGCGTCATGGCCACGACGGAGTACTTGCCGTCCTTGACCTGCGCCACGATGATGTTGCAGTAGCTCTGCCCGTTCTGGTCGAACTTGTTCAGGCCGTAGAGGCCGAGCATCTCGAGTGTCTTGAGCGCCGCCATGATCTTGGGCGCCGTCGGCTCCTTGGCCGCCTCGATGGCCTTGGCGACCACGTTGACCGCGTCGAAGCCGCGCATGCCCTCGACGATGCCGATCCACGGCAGGTTGCGCTTCTTCCACTCCTCGACATAGGCCTTGCTGGCGTCCGGGTCGCCCGCCATGGCGTGGTCGTACGGGTTGTAGAAGTTGATGAACATCGTCCCCTCGGCCGCCTTCGGGCCCGCCAGCTGGATGATGGAATCGGGCCACGCCGAGCCGCCTGTCACGAGCACCTTGACGTTGAGGCCGAGCTCCTTCATCTGCTGGAGCATCTTCGCGGTCTTCGGCGCGTCGTCGGTGATGACGATGCTGTCCACACCGGCCGCCTTGAACTTCGTCAGCTGGGCGTAGAAGTCGGTGTCGGCTTGGCCCACGTACTCGACCGCCTCAATCGTGGCGCCGTTCTTCTTGAAGGCCTCGCCGAAGGCGACCACGGCCCCGCGGCCCCAGTCGGTGTTCACCGCCATGTAGCCGATCTTCTTCATGCCGAGCTTCGGGATGAGGGCGCCGGCACCGACGGCCTCGAGCTCGCTGGTCGGGCTGATGCGGCTGACGACCTTCTGGCCGGGCGTCTTGGGGTCGGTGATCTTGCCGGAGCTGGAGGTCTCGACAACAATCGGAACGCCGTGCTGGGCGGCCAGCGGCATCATGGCGAGCGTCATGGACGAGCCCCACGCTCCGATAATCACCGGCACCTTATCGCGCACGATGAGCTTCTCGGCCGCGTTGCGGGTCTCGGCCGGATCGGACTTGTTGTCCTCGATGACCAGCTCGAGCGGGCGGCCGAGCACACCGCCCTTGGCGTTGATCCGGTCCGCGGCGATCTTGGCAGCGTTGGTGATGTAGGAGCCGGACGCGGCGACGGGCCCCGACAGCGGCTGGATGAGGCCGACCTTGATGGGCTCCTTCGTCTGCGCCTGCGGCGCCCCGACCGCGAGGGCTCCTGCAAACGCCGCCAGCACTGCCAACGTGATGACCTTGAATATCTTCATGAAGCGCCACCCTCCTTCGCTGCTGGTGAAGAACGTCCGGGGCACGGGCCAACGAGAGGCCCTAGTTATAGCCGAGGCCCCCACGGGAAGCAAGCGCTTGCCTCCGCAGAGCGGCACACCCGCTCAACCCTGGACCGCGACAGGCTGCTCGCCCTCGGCGCCCGCGCCTGCCTCGTCTTCATGGCGGGGCTGCGGCTCAAGATGCCAAAGCCGCCCCAGGCCTTCGAGCGCGTCTAGTCGCCACGATCGTGATTTGCCGCCGACCAGCGCAACCGTGGACCAAACGTCAGGTTCTCTGCGCCACGGGCCCAAACTGCTCACCTTAGAAAGTCTTGCGGCACGGACGTTGCGGGAATAAGAGGCGCCAGCCGGGTGTTTCCACCTAACAAGGCCAGCCCTTCTCAAGGGGGCTCAAGTGCCGGTTGATTGGATGCGGCTGCTGAGCGGCGCGCCGACTGAAGCGACAGCGAATGGAACAACGTACATCAACGGCACTTTCCACAGCAGCGACGCCGGCCACAGCCCGTGGAACATGGCGTCACCTTGATTGATTCCGACAAGAACAGTTCCGACGATGGCGGCCACAGCCGACGGTCGCCGGAGCATCGGAACGGACTTATCGGCACGTGTCGTGCCCGTAGGCCACTCGATAGAAAACCGTCGATGCCGGGGTGATGAGCCCGCCAAGGAGGCCGCCATGGCAGTTGAGCATCGTATTCCGTCTTGCCTGTTCCTGCTCCGGGTGGGTGTGTTCATCGTCATGTTCATGTGGACACTGGACAAGTTCGTGAACCCGGATCATGCGGCCCAGGTCTATGCGTTCTTTTTCGCCATCGGCGGCCTTGGCGCGACGGCCTTCTACGTGATCGGCGGGCTCGAGCTGCTCGTCATCCTGGCCTTCGTCGCCGGTCTCTTCAAGCGCTTCACGTACGCTATCGTGCTGCTGCTGCTGCACGCTGGGTCCACCCTCGCGGCGTGGCGTCATTACCTGGACCCGTTCTCGAATCTCCTCTTCTTCGCCGCCTGGCCGATGCTGGCTGCGTGCGTGACGCTCTACCTGCTGCGAGACCTCGACACCCTCTGGGTGATTCCGACAGGCGCGCACGCCTCCACCCCAAACCGCTGAGCCCGTTCCCGTCAGGCCGTCGAAGCACCCGCCAGCTGTCATCGGCTGGCGGATCCGACCGCGGAGACTGCTCAGCGCGCCTGCTTCTTGTAGTGCTGGACGAGGCCCAGCACGTCCTGCCAGACAAGCCGGCCGATCGGCCCCGTGCTGTACTGGGCGACCGCGATCGTGCGGTCAGGCTTGACGACAAATCCGGTTGCGTGCAGGAAGCCGCGACCCTCCTCGAAGAAGGCCCCAAGCGTCGCCGCCGTCTCCTTGACTGGCAGCCCGAAGCCTATGGGCATGCTCAGCCCGAGCTCGGCCACTGTCTCGGCCGCTTTCTCTTGCGGATCGGTGGAGGCAGCGATGGCGCGGATGTCTTCAGCCTGCAGCTTGTCCTGGGCCCGGTCGAAAGCAGCCAACTGCTGCTTGCAGTAGGGTCACCAGTGGGCGCGATAGATCAGGAAGACGCCCCAGCCGTTCCCGAACCCCTCCGGAAGCGCCACGCGCCCGTGCTTCACGGTGTCCATCGAGAGGCCCGGAAACATCTCCCCGCCGTCAAGAATCCGTGCGCCTGCTCTCGTCATCAGTCGCTCCTTGTCATTCCATCAGGAATCGGAGGGCTGCCGGGGCCAGTGTACCAGCCGGGGGCTGGGGTGGAGCAGGCATCAGCCGGTGCTCACGGGTGCGAGGAGCTGCCACTCAGCAGGCTGTGACCACCGCGCCGCCATGGTGATCCGCCGCCATGGCGTCGAACGCGGAATCGAGGCACCCGCCGTCGCGCTCTGTCGGCGATGCCGGAGCCGACACGGCGGAGCCCGCGGGCCCGTGGGGCCACAACGCCAAGTGCCCCTCCCTCCAGGCGACAGCCAAGGCCGCCAGCAGCAGGCCCACGAACAGCGCTTCAACGAGCCTCCAGGAGTAGCAGCGCACTCAGGAACCCTCCTCAGCTGTGTGAACCGGCGGAGGGGCTGTATTATTCCTGGCTCGAGCCGGGCCATGCCTGCGCGAGCCGGATGGCGCACCAGGCGCCAGCCCCCATCGCGGCGGTCGCGAGGACACTCTGCACGGCGAAGATCGACAGACCTGTCAGGGCGTGTCCGATGTTGCATCCCCCGGCCAGTGTGCCCCCGGCGCCCATGAGCAGCCCTCCGCAGAGGCGGCGGGGCACCTCGATCGCGGCGGGCGCGCGCCACGCGACCGGGCCCGCGATGCGCGCGCTGAGCCATGAACCCAAGGGCACGCCGGCGATCATGAGAGTCCCCCAGAGGGGGACAGCCGTCCCGCCGAGCAGGAGGATGTCGACAAGGGAGCGGCTCGGGCCCGTGGCCGAGAGCCCCCATTGCCATCCGGCGTGGGCTCCGGTCACCCACGCCAGCACTCCAACAGTGCCAAGGGCGGCCCCGGTCAGGCGCCACGACCAGAGCCCGCCCCGCGGCGCGCTGCCCCGCAGGAGCCCCAAGGCGAGCCCGAGCAGAGTCAGCGCGAGAACCACGACCATCGCCGGAGTCACACCGGTGACCGAGGGGATGGCAGTGGGCAACGGACTGGAAAGCCCCAGAGCCTCGATGCTCATCCTGAGCGGGGCGAGAACACCGCGCTCAGCCATGACACCGCCTATGGCAAATCCCATCGTCGTCACGGCAGCCCCCAGGCTTCCGGTCCCGACCCGGGACCAGATGGAGGTCGCTCAACCCTTACCCATGACCATGCCGACGCCGAAGATGAAGCCGCCGATCAGGGCCGCCCAGATCTCGACGGCCGGCCGGAACACCACGAGCCATCCCACGCCGGCAAGCCCATTGACCACGGCCACCTGAAGGCCGAGGGCCACGAGCCAAGCGCGAATCGAGAGCCCCAGCCGGCGCGCCAGCACCTCACGGAAGGCCGAGTGCATGCAGAAATCGCCGCGGTGGAGCACGACCCCGAGCAACGCTCCGACAACAAGTCCGGACAGGGAAACCATCGGATATCTTCCAAACCCTCACACACGGTCTTCTATTCCGGCCCCTTGCCCCGCCAGGAATAAACGGCGATCGATGCGGGTTCTCTCAACCAGACAGACCACAGAACCCCTTGGTTAAGGAGGTGAGACGAAAATGATCCGAAAGACCTTTGTGACCCTCTCGGTGGCGGCGGTGCTTGCCATGGCAGCCGCGGCGCCCGCCGCCGCTCAGCAGAGCAACCCCTGCGCGGCGAAGAAACCCGGCGCGACCCAGTCGGCCAACCCCTGCGCCGCCAAGAACCCGTGTGGCGCCAAGAATCCCTGCGCCGCGAAGAACCCGTGTGCCGCCAAGAACCCCTGTGCGGCCAAGAACCCGTGTGCCGCCAAGAATCCCTGCGCCGCGAAAATGCCGGACGCGAAGAAGTAGCCATGACGGTGACCTGGGGCCGGGGCCGACCCGATTGGGCGGCTCCGGCCTCCGGCGCACAAAGGAGAACTGGATGAAGGCTGTGAATCGCATGCTGGTCGTGGCAGCCGCCGCATCTCTTGCCATCGCGGGTGCGACCCAAGCGGTAGATCCGGGTGCCCAGTTGCAGATCGCCCAGGCCAAGAACCCGTGCGCCGCCAAGAATCCCTGTGCCGCCAAGAACCCCTGTGCCGCAGGGGCGAAGGTGGATCCCAAGCTTGTCACGCGCCCCAAGGGCACGAAGCTGGCCGACTCCCCGCGGGCCGAACTCCTTAAAGAAGGCGAGCGTCTTTGGAAAGACACAAAGCTCAGCACCAATGGGCTCGCGTGCCAGACCTGCCACGTCAACAACGCGGCCTTCAATCCGACCTTCGGCAAGGCGTATCCTCATCCCGTGGCCATGGCCAAGGATCGCGCCGGGCTCAAGCAGATCAACACGGACGAGATGGTGCAGTTCTGCCTGATCGTGCCCATGCTGGCGAAAACGCTGCCCTGGGACTCGCGGGAGCTGGCGGCGCTGACGGCCTATACGCGCGAGGTCCAGAAGACCTTCAAGCCCGGCGCGGCAGCGACAGCCAATCCCTGCGCGGCCAAAAATCCGTGCGCAGCAAAGAACCCGTGCGCGCCTAAGAAGTAGGATCGCCCGACGCCCCGGCTTCGCGCGTGCGGCTTCGCCCGCCGCAGCGTGGAAGGCCGGGGCGGTTCCTTTCCGGGCCGGGTGTTTGTCGATTCAGCGGACCGCCAGAGCCGTGTCCACGATGGCCCTGAAGATCGGATCGAGCTCGGCCGCGACGGCCTTGACCTCGGGGTTCTTGTAGGGGGCGAAGACCGCCGAGGGCGGCGCGTAGCTCACCGTCGCGGTGCCGTCGGCGTTCTCGTACACGTAGATCCGGATCGGCGCCTCGAAGCCGGCCTGCGGCTCGGCGGCGAGCAGGCGCACCGCGAAATCGTTCCGGAAGACCATCAGCACCTGATTGCCCTTGATGGTGACGCCGCGCCCGGCAGCCCCGCGCTGCGCGTTGGCGTGGCAGACAACCGCCATCTTGTGGTCGGCGACGGCCTTCTCGAGCGCCTCGGCTACTTTCTGGAAGGGCGCCCGGCTCGTGCCGGTGATGCGCCCGTCCTGGGCCAGCGCGGGCGAGACGGCGAGGGCGGCTGTGAAGACAACTGCGGCGACGACTCTGACGATCACGGACGATCCCCTTTCACTCTCGGGTGAGTGGCACGTCGCGCTCGAAGATGACGAAGGCTGAGCCGCGCGCGGCTCGCTGCGCCTCCCGAATCTGTGCCGTGCCAGCGCCGGCCCCGGCGGCGAGCAGCGACTCGAATAATCCCGCGTAGAACTCGTCGGGCCTGACCGTGACCGTTCCGCGAAAGCGCAGGCCCGTTCGGTCCACGCGGCGGCGGAACACGAACCGGGCCTGCCCGCCCGCCGGAATGCGCGTATCCGCGATCTGCCGGGAGAGATCGAGGGCCACCTGACGGCCGATCATTCGCTCCTCGGCGCTGCCCGGCACCGGCCGCCCGGCCCGGTCGATGAGTTCCCCGCGAACGACCACCAACGGGGTGACGTAGGTCGGGAAGTGGTGGCCCACCCCGACGCTGGCGATGGTGAGCGTCACGACCGCCTCGTCACCCGGGCGCTCCGCATCGAGGGTGATCCGGAGCGCGCCCCGCACAGTCTCGGGATCGTGAATGCCCCGCCAGAGGTGGCGCCGATCCGGCATGTGGCAGTCCTGGCACTGCACGCCGCGCGCGGCGAAGGAACTCGCCCGCCACTCCTCGTAGGTGTTCTCCAGCAGCGTCCCGTTGAGCGCGAAGCCGTCAGGCTGGAACTGGTGGCAGCTCGCGCAGAACTCCGACTGGAGAAAGGCCCGGGTCCGCGTCACGCCGTTATGGGGCAGGCTCTGGCGTGGCGCCGCCGCGGCCTTCGAGCCCTCCCGCCGCGGCGGGCCGAAGCGCTGATGCCCGCGGACATGGCAGCCGGCGCACACCAACCCCTGCGCCTGGAGCGAAGCGTCGAAGGCCGGGATCTGGGATGCCTGCTCGGCCAGAGGCGCGTGGCAGTTGAGGCATGCGCGCGCGTCCTCCGGATCGGTCTTGACCATCTCGACGAGCTGGCCGGCGACTCCGGGACCCATGCTCTTGGAGTGAAGGCTCGTCTTCCAGTCGGCGAACTGAGCCGGGTGGCACGTCCCGCAGCTCTGCGGCACCAGGGACCTCTCGATTGGAGAGAAGCGCTCGGGCGGAGCGCCCTGCGGTGGAATGGGCCGGCGCCAGTGCCGATTCAGGAAGTCGCGCTCGGCCGGAGAAACACCCGGTCGACGCTGGGCCTGACCGAGGGCCTGTTCGCTGCCGGGGAGCAGGAGCAGGCATATCCCCAGCAGGATTGTTGACCAACAGGGCCTCATAACAACCAGTGAACACCTGCTCACGTAGGCATATTCCCCGGGGGACCCACCGGGCGGAATATCCCGGGCCCGCGACGGGTTATCGACAAAAGGGCCTGGCAGGGGGGCTGGCAGTTCGGCCAAGCTCTAGTGTATTGACTCATAAGTAGATTGACTTATAATCGCCATCTGCACTATGCTATCGAGCATGAGCCGGACCGCTGCTCCCATCGTCTTGGCGCCCGAAGAGCGGGCCACGCTGAAGAGCTGGACCCGGGGCCGACGCCTTTCGTATCGGCAGGTGGTCCGGGCGAAGATCATCACGCTGGCCGCGGATCGCGTCCCGAACCAGGACATCGCCGCGGCCTTGAAGGTCTCCCGCCCGACGGTGCAACTGTGGCGCGAGCGGTTTCTGGCCCTGCGCGTGGCCGGGTTGGAACACGATGCGCCGCGGCCCGGCCGCAAGCCGCGGATCTCGGAGCGAACGGTCCGCGCGGTGGTGGAAGCCACATTGCACACGGCGCCGCCCGCGGCCACGCACTGGAGCACGCGCACCATGGCGCGGGCCCAAGGACTCAGCCAAGCCACGGTCCAGCGGATCTGGGTGCGCCACAACCTCAAGCCGCATTTGGTCAAGACCTTCACGCTCAGCCGCGATCCGCAGTTTGTCGACAAGTTGACGGATGTTGTGGGGTTGTATCTGAATCCGCCCGACAAGTCCCTGGTGTTGTGCGTGGACGAGAAGAGCCAAATCCAGGCGCTCGACCGCACGCAACCCGGGCTGCCGCTCAAGCGGGGCCGCTGCGGCACGCACACGCACGACTACAAACGCAACGGGACGACGACCCTGTTCGCGGCACTCAGCATGCTCGACGGCAAGGTCATCGGCGATTGTATGCCCCGCCATCGGCATCAAGAGTTCATTCGCTTCCTGACGCGCATCGACCGCGACATCCCGGCCGGACTCGATCTGCATCTGATCGTCGACAACTACGGCACGCACAAACACCCCCGGGTGACGGCCTGGCTCCGCCGACACCCGCGGTTTCATTCGCACTTCACCCCAACGTCGAGTTCCTGGTTGAACTTGGTCGAACGGTGGTTCCACGAACTCACCGACAAACGGATCCGGCGCGGGGCGTTCCAGAGCGTGGCGGCCCTCATCACGGCCATTCACGAGTACCTCAGCCAGCACAACCAGCAACCGCAGGTGTTCGTCTGGAGTGCTCCGGTGGAACGCATCTTGGCCAAGATCGCCAAATGTAAAGAAGCGTTAGAGTCACTACACTAGGTGGCTTCGAAAACGAGCTCGGGGCATGAAGGAGCCGGAATGACCTGCTTGCGCCGCTTCATCGTACTCGCCGTGCTATCGACCCTGGCGGCCGTCGGCAGCGCCGATGCCGACATGCTACGCACCGATCTCGGCAAGGCCCTGATCCCGCTCGAGGAGATCATCGCCGGCGGCCCGCCGCCCGACGGCATTCCCCCCATCGACAAGCCCGTCTTCGTCTCACCGGCCGCGGCGGACGCTTGGCTCAAGCCCACGGAGCCGGTGCTCGGCTTCCGCGTGGGCTCCGACGCGCGGGCCTATCCGCTGCAGATACTCATCTGGCATGAGATCGTCAACGACGTGGTCGGCGGCCGGCCGGTGGTGGTGACGTTCTGCCCTCTGTGCAACGCGGGCCTCGTCTTCGATCGCGTCCTGAGCGGCACGAGGCTCGACTTCGGCACCTCGGGCAAGCTCTGGAAGAGCGATCTGCTGATGTACGACCGGGAGACGCATTCGCTCTGGTCCCAGATGGAGGGACGCGCTGTCGTCGGCGCGCGGGCCGGGGCCCGGCTCACGCCGCTGCCCGCGAACACGCTCGCGTACGAGGACTTCAAGGAAGCGTATCCCGGCGGCCGCGTGCTCTCGCGGGAGACAGGCGTGAGTCGCGCGTACGGGCGCAATCCCTACGAGGGCTATGACCAGCCGGGGAGCCACCCCTTCCTCTTCCAGGGCGCGCCCGATCCGCGCCGGCCGCCCAAGGAGCGCGTTGTAGGCCTGGCGCTTGGCGGCGTCGCCCGCGCCTATCCGTGGCCCGTGCTCGCTCGCCGCGGCGTGACGCACGACGACTGGGCCGGCGAGCGACTCGTCGTCTTCTACCGGCCGGGCGCGCTCTCGGCGCTCGATCAGTCGCAGATCACCGCCTCGCGCGCGGTCGGGGCGACGGCGGTCTACAGCCGGGTCGTGGACGGCCGCGCGCTGGCCTTCGAGCCCGTGCCCGCGGGCTTCCGCGATGCCGAGACGGGCAGCGTGTGGAACCTGCTCGGTCGCGCTGTCTCGGGTCCGCTCGCGGGTCGCGAACTCCGCCCACTCCCGCACGTGGACGCCTTCTGGTTCGCCTGGGTGGCCTTCCACCCGGCCACTACTATTCACGACGTTCAGCCATGATCAGCGCGTTGCTCCTCGCGACGCTCGTCGGGACATGGTCCCCAGCCGCCGTGGGGCTCGACCCGATGTCCGAGACCGATCTCTGGCGCGCGGCCGGCATCTCGCGGGCCGCGGGCCCACGTGCCGCGCCGCCGCTGGAGCTGGAGGACCTGGCCGGTCACCGGATGAGCCTTCGCCAGCTCCGTGGGCGGGTCGTGCTGGTGTACTTCTGGGGATCGTGGTGACCGCACTGCACGAGGGAGTTGCCCTCGATCGACGGGCTGCATCAGGCGCTGGCGCAGGATGGGCTCTCCGTCCTCCTCGTGAATATCGGCGAGTCACGCCAGAACGTCGCCCGGACCGCGTCGTCACGCCGCTACGCAGCGCCGGTGCTGCTTGACCCGAGTGGCAAGGCTGCCGATAGCTTCGGCGTCCGGGGCACACCGACAGTGTTCATCATCGGTCGGGACGGGATGATCCTGGGAAGCGCCGTCGGCCCGCGGACCTGGACGGAGCCGGCGGGCCTCGCGCTGCTCGAGGCCCTACTCCTGGCCAAGCCACAGCTTGATGGCACCCGGATCCTGCCCGCAGCCCGGGGCCGGTGATCGCGCGGGCTCGTCGCGGGCGGACCACTCCTACCGCACTTTCGTGCGATCTGGGGTGTCCACGTAACCGGCGGTTCACTAAATCGGGCCCGGTTTCCTTGGGCACAGGTTTGACTCATCATGCTGGTGACCAAGGAGGCCGACGTGGGCAAGCAACCGGACAAGGGGACGAGCCCGTTGACGTCGAAGGGCGCGGTCGAGGGAGCGAGATGAAGAGCAACGTCGGGTCGCCTGCTGTCACGTTCGCGCTGAAGGACACCGCGGGTACCGTTCGTCGTCTCGATCAGTTTCGCGGCCACTGGCTGCTGATGGTCTTCCACCGCCACCTCGGCTGACTGCCCTGCCAAGAGCACCTGTCGCAGTTGCGACGGCACGAGGACGAGTTCGAGGGGCTGGGCTTCGAGGTCGTCGTCGTGACGTTCGAGGCCCGGGAGCGTGCCGCGGTGTACGTGCGGGAGACGGGTCTCCGATGGCCCCTGCTGATTGACCGGCAACGTGTGCTCTATCGCGCCTATGGGATGGGTCGCGGTCGGTGGTCAGCGATCTGGGGGCCCGCCACTTGGTGGGCGTACCTCCGGTTGATCGGCCGGGGTCGCCGGCTGAGACGCCCCACAGGCGACGTCCACCAGTTGGGGGGCGACGTTCTCGTGGACCCGCGGGGGATGGTGGCCTTTCATCATGTCGGGAGCGGTCCGGCGGATCGGCCGCCAGTTGTGCTGCTCCTCGAGCAGGTCCGACAGGGCCGGCGCGACTATCGATAGGCATTTCAGATACCCGCAGTGGCGACTTCCCATTTCGGGCTCGCCTGGAATAGATGGCTCATGTTGGGGTTTAGCATATAGAGGGGGTGCCTCGGGAAGCCTATGCTCAGGTGGATCAGGGATGGTGGCCAGGTCAGCGAGTTCGAAGGCGTCGCCCTCGTGCACCTGGATCTCCTGTACCGGGCGGCGCTCCGGCTCACGCACAACCGGGCCGAGGCCGAGGACCTGGTCCAGGAAACATGGCTCCGGGCGCTCCGGCACTTCGACCAGTTCGACCCGGGCAGCAACTGCCGGGCCTGGCTCCTGACCATCCTGCGAAACGCGTTCTTGAACCGCGTGCGCCGGGAGGGCCGGGAGATCCTCGAGAGCGACATGGCGGCTACCGAGGCGGGCGCGGCCAGGCTCGAGGAGGCCTCCGTCGCGCGCTCGAGCCCTGAGGAGGACTTCTTCCAAACAGTGCTCCACGGCGATGTGGACCGGGCCCTGAAGACGCTGTCTCTACCGTTCCGCCTGGTGGTGACGCTGGCGGACCTCGAGGGCCTCACGTACAAGGAAGTCGCCCAGGTGCTGGACTGTCCAATCGGTACCGTGATGTCACGCCTATCGCGCGCCAGACAGCTGCTGCGCAAGGAGCTGGTCACGCTGGCGCACGAACATGGGTACAGCAAGGAGTCGCGATGAACTGCCGAGAGTTCGACGCCCGGCTGCACGCGTTTGCGGATGGTGAGCTTGATGCAGGACCGATGGCCGACGCCGAAGCCCACGTGTCGACCTGCCCCGACTGCCATGGACGGGCGGACGGGGAACGCCGCTTCCGGCAGCTGCTCCGCCGGCAGCCGAGGGAGACAGCGCCGCCCGAGTTCCGGGCGCGGATGTTGGCGCTGGCACGGCGCGAGCGCACCCGGAAGAAGGTCCGGGTTTGGCTCGGCACGCCCGCGCTCGCGGCCGCCGTCCTTCTCCTCGCGTTCGTGCTCATGGCACGGTCGCTGCCGACCGGAGGCCGTGAGCCCGAGCTCGTTGCAAGCCTCGTGGACAAGCACCTCGCCTATGCGCAGTTGGAGGGCCCGGCCGAGTTCTCCTCGACGGAACGCCCGGCGGTAGCGGCCTGGTTCCGCCAGCGCACCGGCCTACGCGTCTCCGTGCCCGACCTCTCGCCCGCGGGGATCCAGCTGGTCGGCGGGCGTATCGCTGAGGCCGACCAGCGTAAGGTCGCCTACCTCCTGTATGAGAAGGGGCGCGTCCTGATGTCGGTCTTCATGGTGCCCGAGGTCGGGCGGCGCGCGCCGCTCGCCGGTAGGCCGATGGGTTTCGGCGGCCACGAGTATCTGGCCCAGGAGCGCCAGGGGCTTCGCACCGTATCGTGGCGGGACGGCCAGACCCTGTTCAGTCTCGTGTCCACACTCGACTACGACGACCTGCTCGAGTGCGCCGAGCAGCTGCGAGCCGAGCGTGCCCGCGAGGCGCGCCTCTGAGCCGCCCGGCCACTGATCGCGACGAGCTCCGTCGGCTCTTGGAGGGGCTCGACCGTGCAGGCACGACCGTGATGGACCTGGTCCGCGAGGGCCGGCCGCAGGTGCCCTGGACGCTCTACCCGGGCGAGGACGGCATCTTCGACCGGCGCCGGCGGAGCCAGTTCTACTACCACGCGCACGCAGGCGCCAACCACGAAGCCGGTCACTTCCATACGGTGCACCTCATCGCCATCTCATCGATGTCCGGACGGTCGCGAACCCGCCGTCCCCATCGTCCAGGAACTTCCCGTATGTCGGGGTCACCTAGACCAGAGGAGATATGACCAAGCTCAGGGTGCAGGGTGTCGCGTTCGACATGTACGGTACGGTGGTTGATGTCGGAGCGGTCGCGGAAGCGTGCAAGGCCGTCGCCTCCGATCCCGTGGCCTTCAACAACCAGTGGCGGGCCAAGCAACTCGAGTACACTTTCCTCCGGAGCGCGATGGGCAAGTACCAGGACTTCTGGACGGTGTCCCAACAGGCCTTGGCGTTTACAATTCAGCGTTTCGGCTTGACCGTAAGTCCGGAGCAACGGAAGCGGCTCATGGAGTCCTGGCTTCAGCCCACCGCCTATCCGGAAGTGGCAGCAGCGTTGCCCCGGCTCAAAGAACACCTCCCGCTTGCCATCCTGTCGAACGGAAGCCCGATGATGCTCCGCGTGGGGCTCAAGCGCGCCGGATTCCGTTCACACTTTCAATGGGTGCTCAGTGCGGATGCGGTCAAGACCTACAAGCCTTCACCCAGGGTGTACCAGCTCGCCCCGACGGCGATGAAGTTGCAGAAGCAGCGGATCCTGTTCGTCTCCTCCAACGCCTTCGACGTCCTTGGAGCGAAGAGCTTTGGATTCAGGGTCTGCTGGATCAACCGGGCCGGAGCTCCACTCGATCCCCTCGGGCCAGAGCCCGACATCGTAGTGAGAGGTTTTGACGAGCTCGAAGCGGTGATAACGGCTTGACCAATTCTCGGCTGTGCACCCCCTCGCCATGTGGGTGATCCCGGTCCGGATGGAGGCGGTGGAGACGCACATCCACGCCGATCGGCGCCTGGCGTTTCAGGTGCTGACCGCCTTCGGGGCCAGCCAACCCGACGGAGGGTCCTCCACGGTGCTCAAGGATGAGGGACACCGGAAGCTGGTGGAGTTCCGCTCTCTCATCCCCACCGCTGCCGGAGGCAAGCAGATGGTCCGGACTGTCGAATCGGTGACCCTTCACGAGCCCGAGGCAATCGACTTCGAGGGCGTCGAAGGCCCCCTGCCCTTCCTCCGGGACCGCTTCGTGCTGGCGGACACGGGCGGCTGCACGAGCTTTCGCTACGAGAGCACGTTCGGCCTGAAGGGGTGGATCGTCGGCTGGCTGATCGGCAGGCGTCGCGTGAAGCCGCGCCTCAGCCGCTTCATGCGAGAGCATACCCATGCCCTGAAGGTGACCATCGAGGAGCGGGCCAGGCAGAGCCGTGTCTTTCCGTATCGGGGGTGCGCCCTCGCCACGGACTTGGAAGGCGGCTCGTGATGTCGATGGACCGGGCGGGCCTCAAGATCGGGCTGCTGGCGGGGCTGGTCGGCATCTCCTGCTGCGTGAGCCCGGTCGTGATGGTCCTGCTCGGGCTCGCCTCGGTCTCCTTCGCGATCAGCCTGGGCAACACTCTCTACTACCAGTACGGCTGGTACTTCCGGGGTGCGGCGCTCGTGCTGGCCGTGGCGGGTGTGATCGGCATTCTGCGCGGCCGCAATGCCTGCACCCTGCGAGGCGCGCGGTCCCAGTGGCGGCTGCTCCTCACCGTGGCGCTGGCCATGGCCGCAGCGTACGTCTCGCTCTACTGGCTCACCGCCTATCTCTCGCGCTCGGCGTCCTGACGCGCTCCAGGTCGTCCGATGTGGCTACTTACGCTTTAGCAGCGGGTCGAGGTGGCCGGCGAGCCAAGGCCCGTCCGCTGGGCCCACCCGGCGGGCGGCGATGGCACCGTCTCGGTCAATGACGATGGTGAGGGGCATCCCCTTGAAGCCGAAGCGCTTGGCCACGGACAGGTTGGGATCGAGCCCTGCCGGGTAGGTGGCACCGTGGGCCTTGAGGAAGCGGCGGGCGTCAGCCTCCTCGTCCTGCACCTGTACCCCGAGGAACTGCACGCCCTGTTGCTTGTACTTCCGGTAGGCCTGCTCGAATGCAGGAGACTCCTGCACGCAGGTGGGTCACCAGGAGGCCTGGAATCGGACGACCAGGATCCGCCTGCCGATCTCGGCCCTGGAGTCGAAGGTCTTCCCGCCCTGGATCAGGGGCAGGGTGAAGGTCGGCGCCGGTGTGGCGGCCCACGTCACGGCGGCCGCCACCAGGAGCATTCCAGCAACTAAGGCTCGTCGCATCGTCTTAGGCCGCCTGTCTGCGGACACGCCTAGTCATCCGCCTGGAGAAACTCGCGAACGAGCCGCCTGTGGGCGAGGAACAAGTAGCCGCCCATCATGAGTGTCGCGAGAGCGTTGGCCATGATAATCGTCCACCACGCCACCGTCGCGAAGAGCCACTCGGCCAAAATGGCGATTGCCCCCACCACGAACACCTCGAAGCAACAGAACAACATCACCAGCGCGATGAGCAGGCGTGGCTCTCGATCCGCGAGAGCCAGGAGCCCTGCGACGATCAGTCCGAACACGAGGAACACGACACCGTGGACCAATGTGTATTGGAGGACCAGCACGGCGGTCACCGCCGGGTGGAGGGGGTCCGTAACCCCGTGGAAGAGAACGCCCCCTAGGAGGGCCGGTGTCCGGAACGGCGCGCCGGCCATCGCGTCCACCAACAGGAACCACACGGCTACGGCCGACGCACCGAGCATGCCGACCATCACTCCCTCGCGCATCACGCGTTTCCACGTGACCGCGGGCTGTGCCAGGACGGTCGGATCTCCCCGAGTGCTCAAGGCCGGCATCACTCTCTTCGTAAGTGAAACCCCGAACCCTATGATTTCATTCCGGCGCGGTCTCGGCCCTCCTCCCCTTGTTCGAGACCCCCGAATCTCTCGTTGCGAAGTGCCTTGCGACTCACTCCGCTGCGCGACGCTACCTGACCGATCAACAGACCGTCCCGTCCCATGCTGAAAGCCGCGGGCGCCGCTTTACGTCAACCCTTCCGACGGCGGTGCGGAGAGGCTGCGCGTGGGCTGGAATCTTCTCGGTACAGCGCCTCGACGAGTGGGCAGTCCGATTGTGTCCCATCGGCGCATTTTGCGACGGTCTCGTTGAGTACGCGCTCCATCGCCCGGAGGTCGGCGATCTTCGCACGGACATCCTCGAGGTGCGCTGCGGCCACGACCCGGACCTCCGCGCACGGGCGCTTGCGCTCGTCGGCGAGCTTGAGCAGTGTCCGGACCTCGTCGATCGAGAAACCGAGTGACCGGGCCCGCCGGATGAAGGTCAGCCGCTTGAGGTGCTGGTCTCCATACTGGCGGTAGCCTCCGGGACTTCGCACGGGCGCCGGGAGGAGCCCAACACGCTCGTAGTACCGGATCGTTTCGATGTTGCAGCCGGTGCGCTTCGAGAGGGGTCCAATCGCCACGCGGGACGACGCGATGTCCATGCCGGCCTCCCTGCCTTTGAAAATAGCGCTTGAGTCTCTAGTTACTACAGGCTTTATCGTCTCGCCACAAGGGGGCCAAGGGGTACTCGAGGAGCAAGGCAGCCACTAGGGCCCGCGGAGGCGAATTTTCGGAGGTCTTCTCAGCGGAGGGCAAGGATGGCGAACCGGCAAGTGACGGTCTACTGGTCGACGACCTGACAGTCGTGTCACGCGGCGAAAGAGTTTCTTTCGTCTCACGGGATCGAGTTCACCGCCAAGAACGTGGCCGAGGATACGGCAGCCCGCGACGAGCTGGTCGCCAAGACCGGGCGGATGGCGGTGCCTGTCATCACGGTGGATGACGAGGTGATCGTGGGCTTCGACCGGGGCCGCCTCAAGCGGCTCCTGGGGATATGACGGTGCCGACCGTTCGCTGCCCCGATTGTGGCGAGCTGGTCACGTTGCCCCCAGGGACCCGGTCTGGCGGCCTGGTGGATTGCCCCAACTGAGCGGGGCATGCCCTCCGGGTGAGGGATGAAGGGAGCCGCTGGGTCGCGACCCTGGCGCATCGGGTGAGTTGCCCCGGCTGTGGCCGGCTGTTGACGCTTTCGGAAGACGCCAAGGCCGGGGACCTGGTCGAATGCTGCGGTCGGCGTTACCGGTTGACGCTCGAGTACGGTGCGTTTGCCGCGGAAGAGCTATAGGAGGGAGTCATGCGGCGTGATTGGTGGCTCGTGCTTGGTGTCATCGGAACTGCCCTCACGTGTCTGGCCTGTCTGACGCCGGTCGCGGTCCTGGTGCTCGGGGCGATCGGCCTCGGCGCCTGGACGGGCCGCCTGGATCTCGTCCTGCTCCCGCTGCTCCTGGGCTTTGTCGTGCTGGCCGTGTATCGCTACCGGCTCATGCGGGGGAGGATGCGATGAGGTTGGGCTCGATAGACGAGGGCCCGGCCGCCTGGGTCGGCGCCGCGCTCCGCAGGCCCGCGCCCGGCGGCGCTTGAGCGACCAGGAATAACGAGATCGGGCACTGTGTTTACTTGATACAGGGGAACAACGGGGCCGATGACGCCAAAGCCCCGTGAGACAGTCAACCCGCGAGCCCCGTCTCCGCGCTGCGCAGACGCCGGTCGCCTTGGAAATGGAGCCATGACCCACGAGCCAGACCTCCGAGAGCACAAGCCCCCACCCGAGTCCATGTGCAGCACCTGACCAACCACCCTTCTCGCCCTTCTCGTGTGGAAGGGACTTCGGGCGATATGGCGACATGGCCACGCGCTGGTCACTCGGTTGCTCACTGCCTCAAAGGAAGCGCCCGCAACCGCTGCGGGTACGGGTTTTGAGAGGCGCCCACCACCTTCTTAGGGACGGGCTTTAGGGAGTGACGGCATGACCTGGTTCAGCTTGCTGCTTCTGTTTGGTGGGCTCATGGCCCTCTTCGTGATCTGGGACCTCGTCTTCTGCGGCGGCCGGCGATGCAGGGAGCTGGGCTCGCGCACCTCGAACCTCTTCCAAGGGCCCGGCGACCGCCGGCCGCCGCCGGACTGACCCGGGCGGCACCCTTCGCGACCTGCGAGCTCAGCATCGTGAACTCGACAGAAACCAAGCCTTCCCTAGGAGCCAGCGGATCAGCGACGGCTCATCGGCGCGCCTACTTGAAGTGCTTCACGACCTTCTTCGCCATGAGGTCGATCTGCTTCGGGTCGTCGGACACCGGCCCCAGCACGAGGTACTCGAGCCCGGACTTCCGCAGGTCGTCGATCCGCGCGTTGATGCGGTCGATGCTGCCGACCATGTAGCACTCCTGCAGATGCTCGTAGCTCCGGTGGGTGCCCATGGCGCGGAGGAACGGCGCCTTCGACTGCGCGACGGCCTTGTCGTGGCTCGCGGTGTCCACGAGGTGGCTGAAGTTGCAGTGTCCGAAGGTGAGCTTCTTGGGGTCCTTGCCCATGTCCTTCGCGTGCTGCCGGATCTGCACCCAGTCGCGCTTGACCCACTCCTGCTTGCCCGAGCAGCGTGAGAGCCAGTTGCCGGCCTTGACGACGCGGTCCATCACGGTCGTGGCGATGAGCGGCACGTCGTGGTCGGTCGGGTCGGGCACGCGCGAGCCGCCCGAGACCCAGATGGCCGGCATCTTCGGCGGGCGCGGCTCGATGGTCACATCGTTGAACTGGTAGTACTTGCCCTGGAACGACGCGTTCGGCTTCGTCAGCAGCAGCGTCACCGCCTCGATGATCTCGTCGGTCCGCTTCCCCCGTTCCTCGATGCGCGAGCCCGTCACCTCGTATTCTCGGGCGTACCACCCGGGGCCGACTCCGAACATATAGCGGTTCTCCGAGAGATGGCAGAGCGTCGAGATCTCCTTCGCCAGGATCACCGGGTGACGCACCGGCAGCACCAGGATGCCCGTGGCGATCTTGACCTTCTTGGTCAGCGCCGCGGCGAAGGCCAGCGAGTTGAGCGGCTCGAGCCACGCATTGCCATAGAGCCCCGGCGCCGACAGGAGATGGTCGATCACCCAGACGTCGATGCCGTGGTCTTCGCACTTCTCGATGGACTCGCGGATGCGCTTGACGTTCTTGGGGTCGCTCTTGCCGCCGCTCCACGCATACGTCGGAATCCAGGCGCCGAACTTCAGCTTGGCCATCGCGGACATCCTCCTCGAAGGGGTCAGGGGTAGGTACCGGGCACCAATATTACTCGAAGCGCCGGCCTGGCGCGGCCGGGCTTCAGGGAGGCGGCAGCGCGCCCGTGCGGTCCACGATCATGCGGTAGTGCTCGGGGCGGCGGTGCTTCGCGAAGTTGAACGTGGTGTCCTTGTAGGAGCGCGTCAGGTCGAAGTCGCAGCGGGCGACCGCCAGCTCGTCGCCCAGCGTCGTGCACATAGCCACGGTCTCGCCCGAGGGCGCGATGATCTGGCTCTGGCCGATCATGTCACACCCCTCTTCCCTCCCGCACTTGGCCACACCCACCACCCACGTCCCGTTCTGGTACGCGCCCGCCTGCATCGAGAGCTGGTTGTGGAAGTTCCCGAGGAGATCGTGCTCGGGCGCGGGCGGGTGGTGGACGGGCGTGTTGTAGCCGAGCAGAACCATCTCCACGCCCTGGAGCCCCATGACCCGGTACGTCTCGGGCCAGCGCCGGTCGTTGCAGATGCACATGCCCACGAGCCCGCCGAAGGCGCGCCAGACCCCCCAGCCCAGATCGCCCACCTCGAAGTAGCGCTTCTCGAGGTGCTGGAAGGCGCGCCACGGCTCGTGTAGGGCATGGCCGGGCAGGTGGATCTTTCGGTACTTGCCGGCGATGCGCCCCGCCTGGTCCACAAGGATGGAGGTGTTGAAGCGGTGACTTACCCGGCCCTCGGTGCAGAGCTCAGCGTAGCCGAGATAGAAGCCGATGCCGAGGCGCCGCGCCTCGTCGAAGAGCGGGCGCGTCTCAGGCCCCGGCATCTCCCGCTCGAAGAAGGCGTCGATCTCGGCCTGGTCTTCCATCCACCAGCGTGGGAAGAAGGTCGTCAGCGCCAGCTCGGGGAAGACCACGAGGTCGCAGCCGTGGGCCTTCGCCTGATGCAGAAGATCGAGCAGCCGCTGGACGACCCGCGGGCGAGAATCAGCGCGCTGGATGGGCCCGAGCTGCGCCGCGCCCACGGTGACAAACCTAGAGATCTCTTCTCTCCTTTACTCCCTCTCCCTCCCAGGGAGAGGGCCGGGGTGAGGGTCGGAATGAGGGTCGGGTCCATGCCGCCGCCCCCTCACCCTACCCTCTCCCCCGAGGCGGGAGAGAGGGGAATGTTCTCAGTCGCCCGTGTCCGTCGAGTCGGCCACGACGCTAGCTCTTGAGGCGCAGCAGGTTGAAGATCTTGACGGGGCGGCTGATGCCCTTGAGCGACACGTCGCCGACCGGCTCGGCGTCGACCAAAGCCTCCACCGCGGTCTGCACCCGTTGGGAGAGCAGGACCTGGCCCGGCTTGGCCTCTGAGCAGAGCCTCGCCGCCAGGTTCGTGACCGTACCGATGGCGCCGTAGTCGACGCGCCCCTCGAAGCCGATGGCCCCGAGCGTCGCGTAGCCGTGAGCGATACCGATGCCGAAGTCGAGGTCGAAGCCGGTCTTCTTCCAGCCGACCGCCAGCTCGGCCACGCGCTCGCGCATGGCGGCGGCCATCCGCACCGCCCGCTCTGCCGGGTCCGGCACGGGCGTCGGGTCATTGAAGAAGATCATCATCCCGTCGCCGGTGAAGCGCTCGAGTGTGCCTTCCCAGTGGAGGATGAGCTTGCCCATCTCGGCATGGTACTCGCGCAGCACCCCCATGACCTCCTCGGGCTCGGCAGTCTCGGCGAAGGCCGTGAAGCCGCGCAGGTCGAGGAAGACCACGGTGATGTCCCGCCGGTGGCTCTTGAGCGGGTCCTCGGCACCGCCCGAGACGATTGCCTCGGCCAGCTGAGGAGAGAAGAAGCGCTTGAGCCTGCCCAGCCGCTCGAGCTGGGCGACCTGCTCGGCCACGCGGGTCTCGAGAGTGCGGTTGAGCTCGGCCAGCTCGTCCCAGAGCTGCTTGACCCGGAGCAGCGAGCGCACGCGCGCCATGAGCTCCGGTTGGTTGATGGGCTTCGTCAGGAAGTCGTCGGCGCCGGCCTCGATGCCCTTGACCCGCTCCTGCGACGGGTCGAGCGCGGTGACCATGACGACGGGGAGGCGCGCCGTCGCCGGATCGGCGCGGAGCGCCTTGCAGACCTCGTAGCCGGACATCTCCGGCATGACGACGTCGAGCAGCACCAAGTCGGGACCGTCGGCCGCGACCTTCTCGAGCGCCTCCTTGCCCGAGGCCGCGGTGCTGACGGCGTAGCCGCGGGCCCCGAGGACGTCCGCCAGGAGCTTGACGTTGGCGGGCGTGTCGTCCACGACAAGAATGCGCGCGGGGTCCTTCATGGCCTGGCGAGCAGCTCCTGGACGGCCTCGAGGAAGGTTTTCACATTGATGGGCTTGCTCTGGTAGGCGTCGAAGCCGGCGGCGAGGATCGTCTGCCTGTCCTGCGTCATCGCCGACGCGGTCACCGCCATGACGCGGATGGCGCGCGTCGCCGGGTCGTCGCGCAGCCGCTTGAGCGCCGTGATGCCGTCGATGCCGGGCAGCTGTATGTCCATCAGGACCAGCGCCGGCTGACGGCTGCGCGCGAGCTCCACGCCTTCTTCCCCTGTCTCGCTCTCGATCGTCTGGTAGCCCTTGAACTGGAGCACGTCGCGGACCAGTCTGCGGTTCTTTTCGTTGTCCTCGACGATCAGGATCAGCTCACCGGCCATGGGCGCGCACCGGGATGGTGAAGGTGAAGGTCGACCCCTTGCCGACCTCGCTCTGCACCGACAGCGTGCCGCCGTGGAGCTCGACCAGTCGGCGGGCCAGCGCGAGACCCAGGCCAGTTCCCTCGCGCTTCCGTGCGTAGTCGTCGCCTACCTGACGGAACTCCTCGAAGATCGTCTCTTGGTCCTCGGCCGCGATGCCGACGCCGGTATCGGCGACTGACACGCCCACCGCCTCGCCGATCAACGTCGCGCTCACAATGATCTTACCTCCCTCAGGGGTGAACTTGACCGCGTTGGACAGAAGGTTCAGCAGGACCTGCTTGACCTTGCGCTCGTCGGCCACGACCTCGCCGATCGCTGGGTCCACGTGGACCTCGAGCCGGATACTGTGGCGCGCGGCGCGCTCCCTGATGAGCGTCAGCGCGTTGTCGAGCGCGGACGGCAGGTCGAAGGCCTGGGCCTCCAGCTCCATCCGGCCCGCCTCGATCTTCGACAGGTCGAGAATGTCGTTGATGAGCGAGAGGAGGTGCTTCCCGGAGGACAGGATGTCATTGAGGTACTCCTCCTGCTTCGGGTTGACCTCGCCGAACATCCGCTCGATCAGGACCTCAGAGAATCCGATGACGGCGTTGAGCGGCGTGCGCAGCTCGTGGGACATGTTGGCGAGGAACTCCGACTTGTGCCGGTTCGCGACCTCGAGCTGCCTGGTCTTGTCGTCCAGCTCGGTGAAGAGCCGCACGTTCTCGATGGCGATGACGGCCTGGTCGGCGAACGTCTTGAGAAGCGCGATCTGCTTGTCGGAGAATGGCTCCGGCTCGGCGCGTCCGACGACGATCGTCCCGATCGCGGCGCCATCGCGCAGCAAAGGCACGCAGAGCACGCTGCGGTGGCCCAGGGCCTGTGTCACGGGTCGCGCCAGGTAGTGCTCGTCCAGGGTGACGTCCGGGATGTGCACGACGGCCTGCGTCAGAAGCGCCCGGCCCGCCCCGATCGCCGCGGTGGGGGGCGCCGGGAAGATCTGGCGCACGGCCTCGAGCGCCTCCGGGCTGAAGTTGTGGTGGGCGATCAGATGGACCAGCCCGTCCCGGAGGAGATAGACGGCGCCGAACAGACCGTCGCACAGCTTCACCGAGCTCCGCACGATCGCGTCGAACACGGGCTGGGTGTTCGTCGGCGAGCTCGAGATGACGCTGAGGATCTCGCCGGTCGCCGTCTGCTGCTCCAGCGCCTCCCCCAGATCGCTGTTGCGCGACTCCAGCTCCTTGAACAGGCGCACGTTCTCGATGGCGATGACGGCCTGGTCGGCGAAGGTCTGGAGCAGAGCGATTTGCTTCTCGGAGAATGGGCGCTCCTCTATGCGGCGAATGAGAAGCGCCCCGATGGGAACACCCTCACGCAGCAATGGCGTCCCAAGCGCAGTCCGGACTCCGAACGATCGAAACGTGGTGTCGGGGAACTCCGCTTCGAACGCGGCGCCAAGATTATGCAGATGGATCGTCTGGCGGTCCACGACGACCCGACCTGTCACGGAGTCGCGGGTGAGCGGTACCACTTCTCTTCCGAGTGGGAGAGTGCCGTATGCAGCAACCCGCCGAAGAACATCACCATCGAGGCGAAAGATCACTGCGTCAGTCGCTCCACACAGCCGCGCGGCATTCTGGGCTACAGCATCCATCACCGGCTGGAGGTCGTTCGGCGAGCCGGAGATCACCCGCAGGATCTCGCTGGTCGCCGTCTGCTGCTCGAGGGCCTCGCTGAGCTCGCGCGTGCGAACCTCAACCTTCTGCTCGAGGTCGGCGTAGGACTCGCGCAGCTGGCTGGTCATCTGGTTGAACTGCTCGGCCAGCGCCTCGATCTCGTCGCCCGTCTTCACCTCGAGCCGATAGCCCAGATCTCCCGCGCCGATCCTTCCCGCTCCCTCCGTCAGCGCCTTGATGGGACGCACCATGCGCCGCGCCAGGACGAGGCTGACCAAGACCGACAGCAGGACGCCGAAGAGCGCCAGCGCGACCGTGCGGAAGATGGACGCGCGGATAGGCGCGAAGGCCTCGAAGAGCGGCTGCTCGATGAGGACGGCCCACCCGAGCGGCGCGATCGGGGCCGAGGCCGAGAGCACCTGGCGCCCCTCGAGGTCCCGCGCGATGCCCGGCATGCCCGCCCCCTGCGCGACCGCGGCGAGCGCCCCCTTCACCTGGGCGAGCCTCGAGAGGTCGGTCTTCTTGAGGACCAGGCTGATGTCGGGATGCGCGATCAGGTGGCCGCGAGAGTCCACCACGTAGGCGTGCCCAGCCTTGCCGATCTTGATCTTCGAGACCACGTCCCAGATGAACTTGAGGTTGACCTCCGCCACGGTCACCCCGGCCTTGTCGCCGCTGCCGGCCAGCGCGATGGTCATGTACGGCTCGGATTCCTTCCGGAAGTAGACGAGGCTGAAGTAGGTCCGGCCCTTCTTGGGGTCGCGGAAGCGCGGGTCCTGGGAGAGATCCGTCCCGCTACCGACCACGTCCATGGCCAGGCGCGAGACGCGGAGCTGCTCCCGCCCCTCAGGGTCGATGTAGCTGACCTCGGTGATGGGGGGCACCTGGCGGAAGAGGCGGAAGTAGTCGGCGCGGCGCTGCTCCATGGCGGCCGCCGGCGCCACGATGGAGGGCTGGGTGGTCCAGCCGATCTGGCGCTCGACTTCCTGGATGAACTGCTCGATGCGGGAGGCGGCCCCGAGCGCCTTCTCGCGCTGGAGGGTCACGAGAGCCTGCTTGCTCTCCTGGTAGGAGAAGTAGACTTCGGTCGCACCGCTGGCGACGAGCGCCCCGCTGACCAGGACGACGAAGAGGACCGCGTACTTGCGGAAGAGCGACCCGCGCCAGATCACGGCGCGATTATCCCACAGGGAGCGGCCGTCGACTCAGCGCTCGGAAGCCCCGTCCAGGGTCCGCATCTCGGCCTCGGCCCGCTCGAGCCAAGAGCGCATGCCCATCTCGCTGAAGAGCGCCGCCGCCTGCGAGAGGTACTCCCGCGCCCCGCCATCCCCCGCCCGCCGCGCGAGCCTGCCCGAGGCCAGGAGGCAGCGGCCGAGGAGGGGCCGGAGATCGAGGTCGCGGGCGATGCGCGCCGCCTCCTCGAAGTCCGCACGCGCCGCTTCCATGTCCGGACGTTCGGCCGAGGCGAGGATCTCGCCCAGGATGCGGAGCCCCTCCGCTTCGAGCCAACGCTGCTTGTGGGCGCGCGCCATCGCCAGTCCCCGCTGCACGTCGCGCGCGGCGTCCTCCCGCCGGCCCGCGAGAAGATACGCCTCGGCGAGCATGGTCACGTTCCAGGCGTGGGTGGGCATCAGGCGCATGGCCGCGGACTGCGCGGCCGCTTCCTCCAGCAGCGCCACGCCCTCGGACACGCGCCCGGAGAGCGCGTAGGCCTGGCCCAGGTCGCACGCCACGAGGAAGAAGAGCGGCGCGAAGTTGGCGCGCCGGCAGATCTCGGCGCTCCGCGTGAGCCAGGAGATGGCCGTGGGGAAGTTGCCCTGGATGAGATGCGGCCGGCCCGCCCCGGAATACGTCATGGCGAGGCTCAGGTCGTGCTGCGCGGCCTCGGCCAGGCGCACCGCCTCCTCGGCGTGGGCGCCGCTCTCGGCGAAGTCGCCGAGAGAGGCCAGACACCAGGCCATCCACGCGCGGTTGGCGGCCGCGCGCAGCCCTGCCGCGCCCGGGGCCGCGCCCGGGCGCTCGCGCGAGGGCTCCGCTTCGCCCCGCGCCAGCTGGCGGCCGAAGGCTTCGACCGCGCGCCGGTACTCGCCGAGGCTCGCATAGGCCTGGCCGAGCCGCTGTGTGGCGAGAGCCTCGAGGGCCCGGTCGCCCAGGCTCTGGGCGATCGCGATCGCGCGCTGGCCGGACTCGACGGCGCGCTCGGGCTTGCCCGTCCACCAGTAGCACTGGGTCATGTAGGCGGCCACCTGTCCGAGCCTCCGCTGGTCCCCGAGCGCGGTGGCGACCTGCTCCGCTTCCTCGAGCGCGCCGAGCATCTTCCCAACCTCTCCCAGCGGAATCAACGCGTTGTGAAGATCGAAGCGCAGGTCCACCGCCTGCTCGCTCCGCCCGCGGCCCTCGGGGAGACGGTCGAGTGCTAAGAGCGCCTGCTCGAAGCAGGTCGCGGCCTCGCGGTAGGCGCTCCGCCCGGCCGCTTTGGCGCCGGCCTTGCGGAAGAGGAGCACGGCCTTGTCCCAGAGCCCGCCCTGGAGCGCGTGGTGGGCCAGGCGGTCCACCTGCTCGGCCAGACGGCCCGGCGTCATACGCTCGATCACCGAGACGAGCCGGGCATGCAGCGCTTTCCGCTGCTCGTTCAGGAGGGCGCCGTAGGCGACCTCGTGGGTCAGCGCGTGCTTGAAGGTGTACTCGAGGTCGGGGAAGAGGCTCGTCTCGTAGACGAACTCCGCCGACTGGAGGTGGGCGAGCCCGCGGCGCAGCTCTTCCTCCGGCATCTCTTCGAGGGCCTGGAGCAGCGCCAGCGGCACGTCCTTGCCGATGACCGAGGCGGACTGGAGCAGGCGCTTCTCCAGCGCGGGCAGGCGGTCGATGCGGGCGGCCAGGATGGCCTGCACGGTCGCCGGCACCTGGATGGAGGACAGCGGGCGCGCCGCGCGGTAGCTCCCGCGCTCGCCGGCCAGGGCGCCCTGCTCCACGAGGGTGCGCACGCTCTCCTCGAGGAAGAACGGGTTGCCGCCGGTGCGCGCGATCAGGAGCTGCTTGAGCGGGTCGAGCCCCGCGTCGTCGCCCACGAGGGCCTCGAGGAGCTCCCCCGCACCGTCGGCCTGGAGCGTGTTGAGCCTGAGCCGGCTGTAGTACCCCTTGCCCGCCCAGCCGTGGCTGTACTCGGGCCGGTAGTTGACGAGGAGCGCGATGCGGGCAAGCGGCAGGCTCTCGACCAGGCTGTCGAGGAGAACCTGCGTCTCGCTGTCCACCCACTGGAGGTCCTCGAAGACCAGGAGCAGCGGCTGGGCCTGGCTCTCCCGCAGCAGCAGCGACTTGACCGCGTCCAGCGTGCGCTGGCGCCGCTGCGAGGGGTCGAGGGACTGCCATCGCGCCTCGTCGGTCGGCACGTCGAGCAGGGTGAGGAACGCGGGGAACGCCGGCTCCAGCGCCGGATCGAGGGTCAGGAGCTTGCCGGTGACCTTCTCGCGGATCTGGCGGGCCGCGTCGCGCGCCTCGATCTGGAAATAGCCCTTGAGGAGATCGACAATGGGCAGGTAGGGCGTCGCCTTGCCGTACGAGATCGAACGGCTCTCGAGGACGAGCCACTCCGGTCGCGAGACGGCGTGGGTCACCTCGTGGAAGAGGCGCGACTTTCCGACGCCGGGCTCGCCCACCACCGCCACCACCTGTCCGCGGCCTGCCGCGGCGCGCTCGATGGCCTCGCGGAGCTGGTCGAGCTCGGGGGCGCGCCCGACGAAGCGCGACAGGCCGCGCCGCGCCGAGGCCTGCAGGCGGGAGCGCGCCGCGCCCGCGCCCGCGACTTCGTAGACCTCGAGCGGCGCCGCGAGCCCCTTGACGGGCATCGGGCCGAGCGGGCGCGTCTCGACCCATCCCTCCACGAGCTTGAACGTCTCGGCCGTGGTCAGCACGGTGCCCGGCGTCGCCATCTGCTCCATGCGCGCGGCCAGGTGCGTCGTCTGGCCCACCGCCGTGTAGTCCATGTGCAGGTCGCTGCCGATCGAGCGCACGACGACCTCGCCCGAGTTGAGCCCGACGCGGATCTGGATCGGGATGCCCTCGGCCCGCCGGACCTCCTCCGCGTAGCGCTTTACTGATTCCTGCATGCGGAGCGCGGCGTAGCAGGCCCGCACCGCGTGGTCCTCGTGGGCGACCGGCGCGCCGAAGAGCGCCATGATCCCGTCGCCCATGACCTGGTTGACCGTGCCCTCGTAGTGGTGGACCGCGTCCATCATGTGCTCGAGGACCGGGTCGAGGAGCTTGCGCGTCTCTTCGGGGTCGCGGTCGGCGAGAAGCTCCATCGAGCCCTTGAGATCGGCGAAGAGGACGGTCACCTGCTTGCGCTCGCCCGCGATCGCGGTCCGCGAGGTGCGGATCTTCTCCGCCAGATGTCTCGGCGTGTATGCCTCAGGCGAGGCGAAGCGCGTCTGGCCCGCGCGCTGGGCCTCGACGCTGAGCCCGCACTGGCCGCAGAAGCGGACGCCCTCGGCGAGCTCGGCGCCGCAGCCCGCGCACACGAGCGCGAGGCGCGCGCCGCACTCGGTGCAGAAGCGCGACGACGGCGGGCTCTCGTGGCGGCAGCGCGGACAATGCATGGCCGACCTTTCCGGGCGCCCCCGGGAGCGAGGGCCGCCTCCCGACAGTAGCCCCAGGAGCACGGAGGGGTCAACAACCTTGACACCCCGGCGGCGCTCGTCTACCTTTTCCGCGCGATGCCGGGTCCAGAACGCGTCCCCTACACGGTGCGGCACCTCCGTCGGCGGGTGGCAGGCCCCGGCGCGCCCGTGTTCGACCTCGAGCTGCCCGGCGGCGCCGTCCACCGCGTCGGCGCGGCCGGGGTCGCGCCGGACTTCAGGCTGCGCCTCACGAACGACCGCGCGTGGCGCGCGCTTCACTCCCTCGACGAGACGCGGATCGGCGAGGCCTACATGCGCGGGGACATCGACGTCGAGGGCGACTTCATGGCCGCCCTCGACCTCCGGCGCTTTCTGTCCGACCGTCACCCGTTGGCCTCGCTGTGGCGCTTTGTCCAGCCGTGGCTCTACGGCGACACCGGCGCCGACAAGTCCTGGGTGCCGCAGCACTACGACTACGGCAACGACTTCTACTTCGCCTTCCTCGACCGGAAGTTCCGCCTCTACTCGCAGGCCGTCTACACGTCGGAGGACGAGACGCTCGAGCAGGCGGCCCAGAACAAGCTCGACTACGTCATGGACGTCTGCCGCCTCGGGCCGGGCAGCCGCGTCCTCGAGGTGGGTGGCGGCTGGGGATCCTTCGCGGGGTATGCCGGCTCGCGCGGCGTGGACGTGACCATGCTGACGATCTCGCACGAGCAGTACAAGTACCTCGCCGAACTGTGCGCGACGCACACCTCGCCGGCGCGAATGCGCGTCGTGTACGAGAGCGTCTTCGCCTACGAGCCCGGCGAGCGGTACGACGCCGTCGTGCTCTGCGGCGTCATGGAGCACCTGCCCGACTACGGCGCGCTCTTCAGAAAGTTCGACTCGCTGCTCGAGCCGGGCGGGCGGGTCTACATGGACTTCGCCGCGGGGCGGAAGAAGTTCGACGTCAGCGCCTTCACCTACCGCTACGTCTTCCCGGGCGACCACACTCCGGTGGCGCTGCCGGAGCTCTTCGCCGCGGCCAACCGGACGAACCTCGAGCCGGTCGCGCTCCACAACGACAGGCACAGCTACTACCTGACGCTGCAGGCGTGGGCCCGCAATCTCGAGGCGGCGCGGCTCGAGCTGGTGGCGCGTCACGGTGAGCGCGTGTTCCGGCTCTTCCAGATCTACCTCTGGGCGGGAGCGCACCTGCACCGGGACGGCGGGCTCGAAGCCTACCGGGCGGTCTTCCAGAAGGCGCGCGACCTGCCCTCGGCCGCTATCGGCGTCGGCGGGGGGGTCTCTACCGCCCGGTAGGCGCGATATGCTCGAGCCCATGCGAGTCCTCCTCGTCCATCCCAGCGCGCTCATGTACTCGGAGCGCTACCTGCGTCTCGAACCCGTGGGCCTCGAGCGCGTGGCGGCCGCCGCGCGCGCGGCGGGTCACGATGTCCGGCTGCTTGATCTCCAGATCTTCAGCCACGACGACTACCGGCGCGAGCTCGCGGACTTCAAGCCCCAGGCGGTCGGCTTCTCGCTCAACTACCTCGCCAACGTGCCCGAGGTCATCGGCCTCGCCAAAGAGACCAGGCGCCGCGCGCCGGACTGCTTCGTCATGACGGGAGGCCACAGCGGCTCCTTCATCGCGCAGGAGCTCCTCGAGCACGCGGACGGGGCCATCGGCGAGGAGCTCGAGCGACGGCGCGTGAAGAAGCAGTACTACCTCGAGACCCGCTGCGACGTGCTGATCAAGAACAAGGAGCTCTTCGCGTACTGGAAGAAGCTCGGGCTCTACTACATGTTCCTCGGACTCGAGGCCTTGGACGAGGAGTCGCTCAAGCTGCACCGCAAGCGCATCACCACGGGCGAGAACTTCCAGGCGCTCGAGATCGCGCGAGAGCTCGGGCTCACCGCGGCCGTCAACATCATCGCCGACTGCAACTGGGACGAGCGTCAGTTCGAGGTCGTCCGGGAGTGGGCAATGACGGTTCCGGAAATCGTCCACCTGACCGTGGCGACGCCCTACCCCGGCACCGAGATCTGGTTCACGGAGTCGCGCCGGCTCACGTCGCGGGACTACCGCCTCTTCGACGTCGCCCACGCGGTCCTGCCCACGCGCATGCCGCTGGACAAGTTCTACGGAGAGCTGGTCAAGACGCAGGAAATCCTGAACCGCAAGCACCTGGGCTGGGGCGCGATCCCGAAATACGGCTTCCCGCCGGTACGCGCCCTCATGCGCGGACAGACGAACTACGTCAAGATGCTCTGGAAGTTCGCCAAGGTCGTCAACGAGAACCGGCAGTACAAGGACTACCAGCGCCCCGTCACCTACGAGATGAAGCCGCCCAAGCCCGCCGTCGCAAAGCCCAATCCCGCCGAGCTCTTCGTCCACATGCCCGCGAAGCTCCAGAAGCCCGCCGCCACAGGCACCGCCGCCGGCTAGGAGGTGGGTAGGCTGGGCTCGCAGTCCTTTGCGGGCGGGCAGGTCTCTCCACGTTCAATCCAGCCACCAGCCTCGTCCGGCCGGACGCTTCGCAAAGCCTCAATGCTCATGGCGGTGATGGATGTCGGGAAAGTGCGCGTGCCTATGCGTCAGTCGCGCGTGCACGTGCCAGTGCGAGTGCGGCTCCCCCAATGGCTCGGTGCCATCATGGCGGTGCTGGTGATGCTCGTCGTGCACGTGCCGATGCTCGTGGGCCATCTCCTCGTGCCCATGCTCGTGCACGTGGCGCTCCGTCAGATGGAGCCAGACGCCGAGGGCCATGAGGGAGCCGGCCGCTACGATCTGGACTGTCACCGGTTCGCGCAGTACCAGCACGGCGACCAGCCCCCCGAAGAATGGAGCCAGCGAGAAGTACGCCCCGGTCCGAGCCGTACCGATGTGTCGAAGGGCAACGACAAAGAGCACCAGGCTGACACCGTAGCCGGCAAATCCTACAACCACCGCGGCACCTAGCACCCCGAGGGGTGGGAGTGCTGAACCAAGCCCGAATGCGATGGCAACATTCACCACCCCGGCCACACACCCCTTCAGTAGCGCGATCTGGACGGGATCCGCCTGAGAGACCTTGCGGGTCAGGTTGTTGTCGACGGCCCACGCGAGGCACGCAGCCGCGATCATGACGGGACCCAAAACTGCACTGAGGACCAGGGGCCCGCCCCAAGCCAGTACAAACCCGCCGGCGACGATCGCCGCCATTCCCAGCGCGATCCGCCGATCGAAGTTCTCTCGGAATACGAACCAAGCGAGAAGCGCGGTAAGTACGCCCTCCAGGTTCAGCAGGAGGGCGGCAGACGTGGCGGCGGTATGAACCAGGCCGACCATGAGCAGAACCGGCCCGATGATCCCGCCAGAAAGGATGGCCAGCGCCAACCACATCCAGCCGCTCCCTCGGATGGCGGCTTCGCTACGCGGGCCGGAGCCGAGCACTCCCACAACAGTTCTCACCACGATCAAGCCGAGGCCTGAGCCGACGTACAACAATCCCGCTAGCATCCACGGGTCGACGTCCCGCAGGAGCACCTTGGCGAGCGGCGTGCTCGCCCCGAAGAGAAGAGCAGACAGCACGGCGAGACCGGCGCCAGAGGAGAACGCCGAGACCATGTTCGGAATCAGCCGGTGACGCAAGACGTCAGCCTCCCACACTCCCTCCTAGGCGTCGAGAGCATGCCAAACTCAACGGTCCTCCAAGAGACGAAGTGGCCTCGCCCCTCGGGGGACCGCCCGAATGTGTGTCTCAGCGAACGCCTACATCTTGCCCTTCATCTTGCCTTTCATATGGTCGTCCATCATCTTCATGTGTTCATTCATCATCTTCATCTGGTCAGGAGTCATCTGGCCATCCTTCATCCGATCGGCCATCATTTGCATATGCTCGGCCATCATCTTCATCTGATCGGCAGCCATCTTCCCGCTCTTCATCTGATCGCTCATCGTCTTCATTTGACCGCTCATCATCTTCATTTGCTCAGGAGTCATCGCTCCCGTTTGAGCGTAGCCCATCGTCGCCACGGCGACCACGAGCATGACCATCACTACGATCTTCCCCAGGCGTCTCATCATGTGTCTCCAATCGTGAATAGGAACCGCGGTAGAGCATCTGGTGCACGGCACACGAACTCCCTTACACCTCACCTAGTAACGCAACCCGCCGGGGCTCCTATCGGGCCGCCTCGTCCATGATCAGCACCAGCGTCGTCTCCACCTCCTGCGCGACTCCCTTCAGTTCGGGGTTGGGGTAGAGGCTGATCAGGGCTGTGGGCTTGATCGTGGCGAGTCGGGTCTTCCCGCCCTCCTCGTAGACCGAGATCCGGCACGGCAGCGCGGTCGAGATCTCGAGGTTGGCTTCGAGCACCTTCTTGGCTTGGTGCGGGTCGCAGACCTCGAAGACTCGGCACTCCCGGGCAAACGACACGCCTTTCTCGGCCATCTTGGCCCGTAGGTCGTGGACGCCCAGCACGCCAAACTTGTGCCGGCTGATCGCCTGCTCGAGATCGCCGACCAGCCGCTCGAGCGGTTTCATCGAATCCACTACATGGAGCATCCCCGCCTCGTCAGCATTCACGCGCCGACTCACCCGGCGGGAGGCTTGCGCGCACTCCCACCCTGCTCCAAGGCCCACCGGACGAGGAAGACGATCCCCACAATGGCGAGCACCGAGACGAGGCCCATGAAGAGCATCCCGCCGAACCCGCCGCCCCACCCGAATCCACCGCCCATCCCCCATCCTTGCATTCCCCACCCTTGCATCATTTCGTTCCCTCCCTGAAGCGCGAAATCGCAGTCCGACTGACCTGCCCCATGGATACCACGTTAGCACCAACGCCGGCGGGGCCCCATTGGACCTTGGTCCAATGGGGCCCAAGGAGTCTGCGGCGTGCGGCAATCGTGCGACCGGCGCACATACCGCCCCAACCATGAGGGCCCTCGTCTATCACGGCCCCAGCAAGCGCGCCTGGGAGGAGAAGCCGCGACCGACCATCCAAAGGAACTGCGTCTCGACTCGCACACCGTGAATGCCGCGTAAGTAACATAAAGCCTATTCTCGGACCCGGCGGCCTTGGGGGGCCTTGTCACAGACTGCCCGCTTTACCGGGACGAAGGCGGGGGTCGGCACCGGTTTACGTGTGACGACATACCCTCGACAGAGGTCATAACCAACCTCCGCCAAAACCCGCCCGACGCAAGCCGCTGGCGATGTATGGGCAGTTTCGCATCAATTGCCACAACAATCCGGTCCGATAATTCTCGATCATCAGAATGATCGGCCCTTGATTAAGCCCGTAATGCCACGGTGAGACCCACCAACCATAAGGATTGCCGGAGTTTCCCGGGTGGGAGGGATTGAAAGATGCTTTGAAGCCGTAGGAGTTGAACTCGGTCATCTTGGCCTGATGAATGCAATGGTGGAGCGCGGGCAGCACGATTTCGGGTGCGAACGGCAGCGACGCCACCAACGCCCACGGTGCAAGGGTGCCGTCGTCGGGTCCGTACGGCACGCCGCGCCCCACGTAATCGAAAAACTGCCGAACGATGCCGTTTATTTTGATGGTGTCGGGGCCGGGGCCCTCGCTTGCGGTAATTCCAAAGCAATGGGGCCCATAGTCCTTGAACCTGAGTGGGTTGTTGATCGCGTACTGTTGTTGCACATAAGTTGCGCGGCGGCTGTTCTCGAAATAGTCAATGCCTTTATCACGCATGAAAGCGTCCAGAATACCGCGAAAGTCGATCCAGACATGCGAGAGCTGGTGCGTGAACAATGGGCCGGCGTAAAGATACTCTTGTCCGTAACAGTGCTCCCACCGGTAAGTGGAAGCCCACGCGGCGTAGCTCTCCTCGGGCAGCGGATGCGTCGGCGAGCCCAGCCCCAGGATATACAACAGCATCGCCTCGTCGTAGCCTTCCCACCGGTACTTGAGAAATCCGCTTTCGGACTTCCAGCCGTGCGTGACCGTTGCGGCGCCGTCTTGCGCCCACTGCCAATCTGCACGCCGGTAGAGCGCGTCGGCAAGCATGCGGATTTCCTGCTCGTCCGCCGTACCCGCGTCAAAATAGATTCCCGCCGTCAACGCGCCCGCCAGCAGAAACGCGCTGTCTACTGTTGACAGTTCGCATTGCCAGGCGCGCCGTCCGGTCTGCATGTCAAGAAAATGATAATAAAAGCCCTGGAAGCCGGTCGCGTCGGGTTCGGGGCCTTGCGGGCTGTTCCAGAAAAACCGCAGCGTCGCAAGCGTTCGTTCCACTGCCGCGGCCCGCGACATGAATCCGCGTTCGACACTTACCGGGTAGCAGGCTAACCCTAGGCCGGTAGCGGCAATGCTGGACGGCCAATCCGGCGCTGTCTTGTCGATCACCAGCCCGTTGGCGGGATTCGTCTCGTGCAAGAAATAACCGAATGTTTCGCGCTGCAGCTTTTCCAGCTCGGCATCGACGGTTAGCTTCCTGCTGCTCATGGTTTCACCCGGCTTTGCCGGCTCCAAGGTAAACTCGGTCGTAACGGCGGCGGCGGCGTGCGGCGGCAGCGCGACGTCAAGTGCGTTTTTCCGTTCGCTCATGCTCTTTCCTCAAGCCGTTGCCCGGCGGCTTTACCTTCGCAAGTGCGTCGTTGACGATTGTCTGCGCCCCATCAAGGATGCGGCGCAGATGATCCTGCCCGCGAAAGCTCTCCGCATAGATCTTGTAAATGTTCTCAGTGCCTGAGGGACGCGCAGCGAACCAGCCGCTCTCGGCAATCACCTTCAACCCGCCGATGGGAGCGCCGTTGCCCGGCGCGTGGCTGAGGATGGTCTGGATTTGTTCGCCAGCCAGGTCTGTGACCCGGACCTGCTGCGGCGAGAGTCTCTCCAGCATTTCCTTTTGTTCCGGGGTGGCCGGCGCCTCGACGCGGTCGTAGGCAGGCTCGCCGAACTCACTCGTAAGCTCCCGGTAGATCTCCCCAGGATCGCGACCCATCCGCGCAGTGATCTCTGCTGCGAGCAAAGCCGAGGCGATGCCATCCTTGTCCGTCGTCCAGACGGTGCCATCCAGACGTGAGAACGAGGCACCCGCGCTCTCCTCGCCGCCGAAGCCGAGCGAGCCGTCGAGCAGACCATCTACGAACCACTTGAAGCCAACAGGCACCTCGTAGAGCTTGCGGCCGAGCTTCGCGGTGACGCGATCAATCATCTCGCTGCTTACCACCGTCTTGCCGACCGCCGCCGCCTTGCGCCACTTCGGTCGGTGTTGGAAGAGGTAGTAGACGGCGACCGATAAGTAGTGATTGGGCGGAAGCAAACCCGCGCCGCGGGTGACAATCCCGTGCCGGTCATGGTCGGTGTCACAGGCGAAGGCGATGTCGAACCGATCCTTCAGCCCGATTAACTTCCTCATGGTGTAGGACGAGGATGGGTCCATGCGGATCTGGCCGTCCCAATCAACCGTCATGAACCGGAAAGTCGGATCGACGGCCTCGTTGACGACGGTGAGGTTCAACCCGTAGCGCTCGGCAATCCGGCCCCAATAATGGACCCCCGCCCCGCCGAGCGGATCCACTCCCAGGCTGATCTCCGCGCCGCGAATGGCCTCCATGTCGACCACGTTGCCGAGATCGCTGGTGTAGGTGCCGACGTAGTCGTGCCGGTGCGTCGTGGAGGCGCGAAGAGCTTTCTCGAAGGGAATCCTTTTCACACCCGTCACGCCACTCTCGAGACACTCGTTTGCCTTCGCCTCGATCCAATTGGTGACGACGCGTTCCGCCGGTCCGCCGTTTGGCGGGTTGTACTTGAGTCCGCCGTTATGGGGCGGATTATGCGAGGGCGTGATGACGATACCGTCAGCGAGTCCTGTCTTGCGCCCGCGGTTGTACGTAAGAATCGCGTGGGAAACGGCGGGCGTCGGAGTATATTCGTCATCCTTCGCGATCATGACTTCCACTCCGTTGGCCGCCAGCACCTCAAGCGCGCTGGCAAGAGCCGGTACGGAGAGCGCATGCGTGTCCATCCCGAGAAACAGCGGGCCATCGATCCTCTGTCCCTTTCGGTACAAGTAAATGGCCTGACTGATGGCGAGGATATGCCATTCGTTGAAAGCCTTTTCGAATGCGGAACCGCGATGCCCTGAGGTCCCGAACACTACCCGTTGCTCAGGCATGGCGGGATCGGGAACTTCAGTGTAGTAGGCTGTGACGAGTTTGGGCACGTTGACCAGCATCGCTGGTTCGGCCGGCTTTCCCGCAAACGGGCTCACTTTCATTGCCCTCTCCTAACATGCCGTGGCGACGTTTTCGCCAAGGTCTTCATCGGTTTATCGAATGGCTTGCCCAATTTTTCGCCGCTGCCTTTCCATCGCCTTCCACCCGATAACCAAAGCGACCGCGACCAACAATGCCCCGGTCAGCAAGTACGGCGCGTTCATCTGCCAAATGAACACGCGCCCCCCAACAGTGGTCCGCTCGCCTGACCGAGACTGTTGGCTGCATTTCGGACGCCGAGCGCCAGACCAAGGAGCGGGCCGAGACTTCGCGCTAGCCTTCGCCAATCCGACTCCGCCTCTTCGCCCGCGGCGCGCGGCGCCTGTGCGGGCAGCGACTCCGGCAGCCACCGCATCGCCCCGAAAAGCGTGAGCAGACCCAAGAAGGCTGCCGCGAAGAACGGGACCGAGACACTATCAATCAGGAAGTGCCCATAGCGCGCGGTGACATGCAGGTCTCTGCGGGACAATGTTCCGCCGAGCGCCGGACCGACGACGAAGCCGAGACTCACCGCCTTGCCCAACCACGCCATCCCTCGACCGCGCTCCTCATCAGTCGTCATGTCGGCAACGTAAGCTGCCGAGACCGGCAGTGTTGCCGAGGACAACATGCCTCCGAGAATGCGCGCCGCGTAGAGCAGCCACAGCGATGTGGCCAGACCGAAAAGAACCTGCGCGATCACGTAGCCCGCAATGCCGACCAAGATGAGCGGTCTTCTTCCCGTTCGATCCGACAAGCGCCCCCACACGGGCGCGAAGATGAGCTGCCCCAGCGCGTACACGCCGGTCAACAAGCCGACGTGTCTCACCACCGACTGGCGCGATACGCCCTCTGCCAGCGCGAGCCGCTCGACGTAGAACGGAAGCACCGGCATCGTAATGCCCAGGCCGATCATGACGACGAACACACAGGCGAGCAGCACAAACAGGTGTTTACTGATCACGCTAGAACCCTTCCGTTTGCCCTAATAGAGTCCCCTACCACGCACGAGCCAACTCACATCATGGGCGGCCCGATGTGTAACTACTGCTTTGCCGGCACACCCCACCGGCGGGTGAGAAAGTTGTAGATGGGGACGAACACGAGTCCGGCGTATACGCCGTAGAGGAAGCTCTCAATCAACCCCAGGCAGAAGCCCCCAAAGGTCAGCCACTTGAAAGCCGGTAAAGCCATCTCCAAGAATGGAGCCATGTGTAAGCTCGTCGGCACGATCAATCCGTAGATGACGCACAGGACGAAGCTGATGGCGGTAAAGATTCCCAGCGACCAGCTCACGATTTTGATATTCAGCATTGCTCTTCCTCCTTTACGCTTCGCGGTTGTTCAGTGCTATGTCACGGGTGACAGTTCTTTCCTTCAACTCCCGAATGCGACTGAGCTCAGCCTTTCAGTGCTGATGCCCGCCTGTACTCGTCTTCACGACGCTACCTTGCGCTTCGTCTTGTTCTCTTTCATCCCTGCTTCGTTGACGATCACCTTTACCATGACCGCCATGACCACCGTGGCCGCCGTGACCGAACATGTGCATCGCGATAAAGGCAATGAAGATCAACACCCAGAACCAGTTTTCCGTAATCCATGCCATGACTGTTGTCCTTCCGGTTTGTCGTCGCGCCTCCATTAGGCGCATCCGCGCTGTCGTACAAAGCCTCAGTCATCTTGCGTACTTCCCGTTGGCAGTGATGGCTTGGAGGCGCAAGGCATCGCGTTGCCGCCATGTGACGTGCTCGTAAACGCTGCTCCAATACATGCCGAAGCCAAAGCCGAAAAGCAGTTCCTCCAGCGGCAGCCCTGCAGGCCGCCAGGCGATCAGATCGCGGAGGTTCCACACCGCCTCGATGTAGCCAGGCCACAGCGATTTCAAGCCGAGCAGGAAGACCGCGTACAGCGCAAGAAACACCAGCCCACCGGCGAGCGTGTTGCGCCACAGATCGGGTCTGCACAGGCCGCTTGCCAATGCGGCTACGAACAGCGCCGCAATACCCGGATAGATCGGGTTCCATGGCAGCATCAGCAACACAGCAAATACGAAGAACGGACTCGCAAGCGCGGCGCGGTGCCAGCGATGTAGGTGAGAGTTGCGAGCTTGAGGCGCGAGAGCATGTTCCGAGTCCGGCGCCAGTACCCGGTAGCCCGCCGCAGCCAACCCGCCAATGGCAAAGCAGAAAATGAGGCTTTCGATGTCGAAGCCGGTGCGATGCGCGAGATCGAACAAGCTCGGCGGGTTCCAGTACGCGGGCACGAACAAAGGCTCGGTCAAACCAAGCGGTGCCGTCAGCGCACTGGCCCAGAGCATGGGCCGGCGTAACGCCGGCCACGCGACAAACAGCGCAGTCCAAGGCAGCAGAAAGAGACTAGCCCATATGAGCCACACGTAGCGGAAGCTAGGGTCAACGGTGGGCATGGCTTTCACCCTCCGGCGTTGTTCAACGATGTCATCCCTGGACTCCGGGCGCCTCAGCAGGCACTGCCGACCACGTCCTGCGACGTGCCGCGCTGGAGCGGGGTCACCGGATGAAGCGCTCCCACGTGCCGTAGCGCTCGCCCACGGGGCCCGCGGCAGGCTCAGCAGGATCACCAGCGCCGCGGCGGTCGCGTCGCTCCACCTCGAGGCGGGCGTGGCGCCGCCGAGAAGCCACGGGGCGGCGATCACCCAGGCACCGAAGACAATGTTGATGAAGCGCATCGCGCGGCCCACGTCGGCCAGCGCGATCACGGCAGTGGTCACGATCAGGGCCCCGACGAGATGGTCGCTGTGGGCGGCCCCGCCGGCGCTTCCAAGCACCGAAGGCGCGAGCATCAGCCAAACGCCGAGGCCCACGCTCAGGAGCAGGTTCCACGGCATCGCCACGCCCCAGACCATTGCCTTGGCACTCACCACGTCGGGGCGAACGGGACCGGTAACCGGCAGGTCCCGCAGGGTGCCCCCCAGCCAGAACGTGCGCCACAGCGGCTGCCCCTCCCGGCGGGCCTGGACCAGGAACTGGCCCATGGCCACGACCTCGTCGAGCGTGAAGGCGATCATGACAAGCATCGCGGCGGCGGCGATGAGGCACGGCGTGCACCAGGCCCCGACCGCGAGCGGCTGCAGGATGATCAGCGTGATGCTGACGATGCCGAGCGGAACGACGAGGATGCCGAAGAAGGTGACCATCCACGGCATCGTCCGCCACCGGCGCTTGTCACCCATGAAGCCCATCAGGAACTCGACCATGTACGCGACGGCGCCGAGTCCCGCATCGGGGATGGGGAAGGCGCGCGACACGTCGGAGGTCAGCACGCGCTCCGTGCCGATCCCGAAGAACGGGTCGGTGAGCGTGGCGACGTGGCCGAGCTGGAACGCGGTCATCTGCCGCGAGAGGAAAAAGCCGACGAGCGCGAGCGCGATGATCGGTGCCCGCTGCGGCCAGCTGGAAGGGTTGTAGGACCAGCCCGGCGGCACGTCCGGGCCGGGCTCCATGCTCATCCCCGGTGCCATCGGCATCCCCGGCGCCAGGATGGCGAACACGACGACCAACGCGCCGACGAGCGTGTCGTTGGCGTAGGCGGCGGCCGTGGGCGCCCAGAAGACGAGGGGGGCGAAGAGCAACCACAGGCCGACCAGCGAGTTTGCCCACGGCGCCCACAGCTTCCAGAACGGTCCGCGCGACAGCGAGAGCGCGGCGAGCAGGATGACGAGCGCGCCGCTCGCGACGTCGCTCACTTGGAGCGCCGCGCTGCGGTACCCGAGCGCGAATGCGCTGGTGATGAGCCACAGGCCCAACGTCATGTTGGCAAAGTGCGCCCAGGGCGCACCCTGGCCGTGCGCCATCGCCATTGTCGCATCGCCGGGAGCCGCCGCCGTGGCCTTGTGCGGCTGCATCCCAACGCCAGGCGGCATCGGGGCCGGATAGTGCGGGTGCGACGGCGCGTGGCCGGCGTGGTGCGTGGGCTCGGGGCTCACGAGGCTTGGCGCCCCGGGCGACTCGTGGACGTGCTCCGTCCGCGACCCGGGGGGCCGCTCCTGCGGCGACGCCGCGACCGGCGCCTCGGACTCCCCGAGAGTCTTCTCGATCTCGGACGGAGGCTCCAGCTCGTTCTCGCGGTACCAGCCGAGCGGATCGGCCTTCAGCGCCGCCACCATTTGCGGCAGCGTCTCGCGCAGCGAGCGCTTCGGCTCCCATCCGAGCAGGGTGCGGGCGCGCGTAATGTCGAGCGCATAGTGGTCGTTCGCGCGGTCGATCATCCACGGCTTGACGAACCCCTCCTGTCTGGGGACGTCGTCCAGCACCCAGGCGCCCGCTTTCGCGAGGGGCGCCAGCGCGGAGGGGATCGCGATGGTCTCCTTGCCGGCGCCGCGGATCAGGCGCGCGATGCTGTGCTGCAGCTCGTCGTAGCTGAGCGCCTCCGACTCGCCGAGGAGGAGCGCGAGCTCCGGCGGAAGTGTGGCGCGGCGCTCGACGACGCGCTCGATGGCGTCCACCAGGTCATCCATGTGCATGAAGGCCTGGCCGTGCGCAGTCGAGCCGGAGTAGAACCGGCTGGTGAGGTCACGCTCGTTGATGCGCTGGATCTGGTGCGCCAGCGGGATCGAGTGGCACCGGTCGTCGTAGACGCCGGAGATGCGCAACAGCACGGCCGGGATGTCGCCTCGTTCGTCGCGGATGAGCTGCTCGGTCCGGATCTTCGACGCCGGGTACGCCCAGGTCGGCTCGAGCGGCCAGTCTTCCGTGAGGAACTCGCCCGGCTCCCCCGGCCGGTGCACGAGCATCGTGCTCGAGAACACGAACTGCTCCACCCGGAAGCCGAGCTCCCGCAGCCCGCGCAGGAGTCGACCCGTGCCGTGGACGGTGATCTCCTCGTACTTTAGGCTCGGCCTGCCGAAGAAATCATAGTAGGCGGCGAGATGGATCACCGAGGCGACGTGCGCCCCGTGATGGTCACGGATGGTGCGGAGCCCGTCCCGCACGCTCTCGTCGGACGTGATGTCGACGGAGGCATACACGCAGCCCGGCGGCGCCGGTTGGGGCGCCTTGCGGTCGAACCCGACGACGTCCTCGAAGCGCCCGGCGAACCGTCGCATCACGGCATCGCCGATCCGTCCGTTGGAGCCGCTGACGATGATGATCCCGCGGTCCGGTTTCATGGCCTTCTCTCCCCTCCTCGTGGTCGTGTACGTCGACGGAGTGCGGGAGAAGCGGGGCAACGCGAAGGCCGCCGCCTGATCTCGTTTACACACTTCTTGACGAGACCTCTTCGGAATCAGCCGCTGACGCAGCACGTCAGCCTCTCACACTCGCTCCTAACCGTCGAAAGCATGTTCACACCGAGCGGCCCCCCAAAAGACGAAGTGCCATCGCCCATCGAGGGGCCGCCCGAATGTGTGTCTCAGCGAACAACTACATCTTGCCCTTCATCTTGCCTTTCATATGCTCGTCCATCGTCTTCATGTGCTCGTTCATCATCTTCATCTGGTCAGGGGTCATCTGGCCATCCTTCATCCGATCGGCCATCATTTGCATATGCTCGGCCATCATCTTCATCTGATCGGCAGTCATCTTTCCGCCCTTCATCTGGTCGCCCATCATCTTCATCTGACCGCTCATCATCTTCATTTGCTCAGGAGTCATCGCTCCGGTCTGAGCGTAGCCCATCGTCGCCACGGCGACCACGAGCATCACCATCACTATGATTCTCATTACCTGTCTCATTCCGCGACTCCAATTGTGAACATGGGTTATGCGAGGGCATCCGTCACATCGCGTAGATCGTCAATCCACCTCCTTTCGGTATTCCTCCCCGCGGTCGCATCACCTTCCCCGGGATCGCGTGAGACTCACAAGGAACATCCCATACGCTAGCGGGCCGCCTCGGCCATGATGGCCTCGAGCGTCGCCTCCACCTCCTCGGCCACGGCCTTGAGACCGGGCGTGGAGTACAGGTCGATCAGCGTCGTGGGCTTGATCGTCGCCAACTTGCAGACCCCGCCCTCTTCGTAGAGCGAGATCCGGCAGGGCAGGGCCGTGGAGATCTCCAGGTTCGCCTCCAGGACTTTCTTCGCCTGATGTGGATTGCACACCTCGAAGATCCGGCATTCCGGGCCGAAGTCCACGCCCTTCTTGGCCATGGTGGCCTTGAGGTCGTGTACGCCCAGCACCCCGAACTGGTGCCGTGCCACCGCGTCTTCCAGGTCCTTGGCAACGCGGTCCAGCGGCTTTCGCGACTCAACGATGTGGAGCATAGGTGACCTCCTTCTGACGAGTTCCTGCCAGCTGACGCTTGACGAACCACACAACGAGCGGCGGGACGATGACCCACTGGAGGACCGGGGCCAGACCCACCCGCAGAACCGGGACCATTGGCATTGATGTCCCGTAGACCCACCGCGCCTGGACGTGTATCGCCATCCATTCCAGCGCCGTGGAGATGGCCAAGCCGACGCCGACGAAGCAGGCGACGTGCACAGCTGATGGAGCCGTGATCCACCGCCTCGACGCCACCACGGCAGCGACAACCCAGAAGGCCACGACAGCGATAACGGCGTCCCCCAGCGTCGCACGGGCGCAGAGCTTGATCGATGCCCAGTGCCCCTGCGAAGGCAGGTCCCTGTAGAGCGGGACCTGCCCGAACTCCCAGACGAGGTTCAGCAAGAACGCAAAGAGCGCCACGTTGATCTCGGGCAGATCAACCAGCCGCTTCACTGGGCTGCCATCCAGCGGTGAGTCCACACCCTCAGACGATCACCCGACATACTCCGTCGGCTTCTTCTCGAACCTGACCTTGCAGCTCTCCGAGCAAAAGTAGTACGTCTTGCCGTCGTACTTGGCTGTCGCCGCGGCCTTGCTCTCCTCCACGTTCATTTTGCACACGGGATCCTTTGCCATGGTCCTCCTCCTTGCTCATTCGACAATGACCTTCCCGCGGAACATGCCCATCTGGCAGGCGAACTCGAACTCCCCTCTCTCCTTGGGCAGAAACTCGACGGGCACTGTCGCGCCCTCTGGGAGCTTCGCGGACTTCCCGAACGCCGGCAGCAGCACCATCTCGGAGCACGAGGCGGACTCCTGGCGGACGAAGTTGAGGCGCACCGGCTTGCCGGCCTCGACCACGATCACGTCCGGCGTGTAGCCCCCCTTCACGAGCACCATCTGCTCCTGGTAGCCGCCGACCGTGGCGGCGGCGTGTACGCCCTTGGCCTTGACGAGCCAGAAGAACCACACGATGAAGGCGATCAGCGCGAGGCCGACCCCATTCACGAGCACCCGGTCCCAGCTCATCATGGCCTCCAGCGCTTGAGCCGGTTGGCGTTGCCGATGACGGTCACCGAGCTGAAGGACATGGCCAGGGCCGCCAGGAGAGGCGAGAGCAGGATGCCGAAGAACGGGTAGAGGACGCCAAGGGCCACGGGGAGGCCGAGCATGTTGTAGATGAAAGCTCCGGTGAGGTTCTGGTAGACGTTGCGCATGGTGGCGCGACTGATCCGGATGGCCGTCACGACCCCGCCCAGACTGCCCTTGATCAGCGTGATGTCAGAGGCGGCGATGGCGACGTCGGTGCCGGTGCCGATGGCGAACCCGACATCGGCCTGGGCCAGGGCCGGCGCGTCGTTGATCCCGTCGCCCACCATCGCCACGCGCTTGCCCTCGAGCTGGAGCTTCTGGACATTGAAGGCCTTGTCCTGAGGCAGGACCTCGGCGAGGACCCGCTCGATGCCTACCTGGCGCGCGATGGCTTTCCCTGTGCGCTCGTTGTCGCCGGTCATCATCACGACCTCGAGCCCCATGTCCTTGAGCGATTGAATCGCTGCCAGGGAGTCTGCCTTCAGGGTGTCGGCAACGGCCACGATGCCGGCCGGCTTGCCGTCGATGGCGACGAACATCGGTGTCTTGCCGTCGTCGGCGAGCTGCTGAGCCCGGGCTTCAAGGTCGCCCAGCGCGACTTTGCGATCCCGCATGAGCTTGGCATTGCCGAGGAGAAGCACCCGGCCCTCCACGGTCGCCTCGATCCCGTGCCCCGGGAAGGCGGCGAAGCTCGACGGGTCCGGCAGCGCCAGCCCCTTGGCTTTGGCCCCCTCCACGATGGCGGCCGCCAAAGGGTGCTCGGAGGACTTCTCGACACCTCCGGCCAGTCGCAGCAGGGTGGCTTCGTCGAAGCCGGGCCCCAGCACGACATCGGTCAGGACGGGCTTCCCGTGCGTGATCGTGCCCGTCTTGTCGAGGATCACCGTCTGGAGCTTCTCCGCCGACTGCAGCGCGTCGCCCCCCCGAATCAGGATGCCGTTGAGCGCCCCGAGGCCCACGCCGGTCGTCAGCGACATGGGCGTGGCCATGCCCAGGGCGCAAGGGCAGGCAATGATGAGCGTCGTGACAGCGACGATGAGCCCATAGACCACTCGAGGCTCGGGCCCGAACGTGTACCAGATCATGAAGCCGAGGATCGCCAGGATCGCCACGCTCGGGGTGAAATACCCGGAGACCACGTCCACGATGCGCTGGATGGGGACCTTGGAGCCCTGCGCGTCCTGCACCATCCGGACGATATTGGCCAGTGCCGTGTCCTTGCCCACCTTGGTAGCGACGAAGCGGAATGCCCCCGTTGTGTTCATCGTGGCGCCGATCACCTCGTCGCCTACCAGCTTCTCCACGGGAAGCGACTCGCCCGTCACCATGGACTCGTCCAGGGCGGAGGACCCTTCGACCACCTTGCCGTCTACCGGGATCTTCTCGCCCGGCCGGACGACCACAGTATCGCCGACAAGAACTTCCTCCACGGGGATGTCCAGCTCTCGGCCGTCACGCAGGACGCGCGCCGTCTTGGCCTGGAGACCGATCAGCTTCTTGATCGCGTCCGAGGTCCGCCCTTTCGCTTTGAGCTCCATGGCGAGCCCCAGGTCCACCAGCGCGATCACCACCACCGTCACGTCGTAGTAGACGTCGGCAGACTCGCGCGACGGGAACATGCCGGGGAACAGCAAAGCGATGGTCGAGTAGATCCAGGCCACCCCGGTCCCCAGCGCGATCAGGGTGTGCATGTTCGCCGACCGGTGCTTGAGGGCCTGCCACGCGCCCGTGAAGAAGTGGCGCCCGCTGTAGAGGATCACCGCGAGCGAGGCGACGCCCATGCCGGCCCACATGTACCAGAGCCGGTGACTGTCCCGGGGGAACAGCCTGCCCAGGCCCGGGAAGAGCCACGGATAGCTCATGATCATGGTGAATGTGCCTACCGCCGCGCCGAACCACCACTGGCGCATGAGCGTGCGGTACTCGTGCTCTCGGGCGCTGGCCTCCTGGTCGACGGCGGACGGGCTGCTCGGCGGGGGCCCCTCGGTCACGTCGTAGCCGGTGGAGGCGACGGCCGCCTTCACGGTCTTGAGGTCGGTGGCACCCAGGGCGTACTCGACCTCCGCCTCCTCTGCGCCAAGATTCACGGTGCCGCGAGTCACCCCCGGCGTAGCCTTCAGCGCCCCCTCGATACGAGTCACGCACGAGGCGCAGGTCATCCCTTTGATATGAAAGCGAGCGCGCCCGAGCCCGACGCGATAGCCGGCCTTCTTGATCGCATCGTGGATGGCCGCAAGGCTGGTCCGGCTGCTGTCGTAGCTCACAAACGCGCACGCGGTCGCAAGATTGACCGACGCGGACTCGACGCCAGGCACCCCCCGAATCGCCTCCTCCACCCTCCGGACGCAGGCAGAACAGGTGAGGCCGGAGAGAAGCAGATCCGCTCTCTGCAAGCTGGATGCCGCGCTACCCACCGCCGTTGCGCCGGATTGCACGTCCTCAGCTGTCATCGTTGCGCCCTCTTGCTTGGTGATCCCACCTGCCGTGAGCCCAGTTTCGGGATCCAGGCAGGGATGACCGCCGCGTACTGTCTGTAAAGATCGCCAAAGGTCTCGGCCGCATCGCGCTCCTCCGCCCGCGCAAGCCTCACGTACATCAGCACCAGAAACGGGAACATAGCCAGGGTCAGGATGGTCGGCCATTGGACGAGAAATCCCACCATGACGGCGATGAACCCCAGATACTGCGGGTGGCGCACGTAGGAGTACGGTCCAGTGGTCGCGAGGCCGTGTCGTCGCTGTGCGTCGTACAGGACCTGCCAAGCCGCCGAGAGAAGAACGAAGCCCGCGACAACTAGTAGGTTGCTTACGATATGTAGGACGCCGAAGTGAGGGTTGCCGCGAAAACCCAGCACGGTGGGCCACAGATGCCCCGCGTCGTGCGACAGGATGTCGAGGCCAGGGTACCGTCTCTGCAGCCAGCCCGACAGAAAGAAGATCGTCAGGGGAAACCCGTACATCTCCGCGAACAGCGCCACGATGAAGCCGCTGAACGCCCCAAAGGACCGCCAGTCTCTCGAGGATTGCGGCTTGGCGAAGCTGAACGCGAAGATGATGAACACCGCGGCGTTCACGACAGCCAACCCCCACAGGCCGTACGCTGGGATCTGCGCGCTCATGGCTCGCCTCTATCCGTGGAATCGGGCTTCGGATCCGGGTGCTGGTGGTGATCCGCGCCCGCCGACGCGTCTCCTTTGTGGTGATCGGGATGCATGAAGAAGTGAAGCAGCGGGCACGCCAGGAGCAGCAAGTACGGCAGCACACCGAAGACGTGCGCGGTGTGTTCCGTCAGCAGGAAGAAGCCCGCAATCGCCACAAACCCAACAAGCGCGACACCGCCGCGTGTCTGCCACCAAGGCTTCCGATCTGGCTCCGTCCCCATGTCCATCCTCCCGCGGTGACGCCCCGATTCACCCTTCCGTCCGGCTGTCGCAGAAACAGGAGGGCTTTCGGAAGTGCTCCGTCTTGTAGACAATGAGCAGCCGCTCGATCAGTCGAACCGGATCGTCCTCGTACACCACCCGCGCCCCGGTGTCTTTTCCGCTCACGCGAATGATCTCCTCTACCAGCGCCGTGATGCCATCCGTTCCGGTAAGCACTCCAATCAGCCGGCCTTCGTCGTAGGCGATTGCCAACTCCCCAAGGGTTCCAGTCCGGCCGCCGGCGATGACGACCATGTCGCTAGACCGGATGTTCGTGATCTCGCGACCCATGAGGCCGCTGCCCGTGTAGATGAGGACATCGAAGCCCTCCACCGGTGATCGGTACTTTCCGCGATGCTCGTCGATTGACAGGCCGGGCGAGATTCCGACGACGAGCCCGCCCTTGGCCTTGGCACCGCGGACCGCCTCGTACGGCAGACCGGGGCAACCTCCAGTGATCAGCACGGCTCCCTGCTCAGCAATGGCTTCCCCAAGCCGGAACGCGCGCAGCTTGACCTCGTCGGCGAGATCCCCGCCGCTCGACCCCATCACGCCGATCGTCAACTTCACTGTCAATCACCCGAACCGACGCTGGACGGTGTTGTAAATGGGCGTGAACACAAGCCCAACGTAGGCCCCGTAGAGAAAAGCTTCGACCAAGCCCAAGAAGAAGCTGCCAAGGGTGAGCCACTTGAACCCAGGGAGCATCCACTCGAGCAGCTGTGTCGCATGCAGCGCTTTCGGAGCGATCAACCCGTACAAGACACACAAAACGTACGTCACCACGCCGAACAGCACCAATGACCATGTCATGACCTTCAGGTGGAGCGGGTGCATTGTCATTCCCTCCACTTCTCGGCCCGATCAGTGCCGATGGCCGCCGCCCGGCCCCTTGCCGTCCTCATCCAGTCCTCTCCCACCGTGACTCCCGTGCCCCAGGTGGCAGAAGAGCATGGGGCGGGCTACACGATCAGCTCAGATCTCGCTTCCTCGCCTCGAACTCTTCCTTGTTGATTTCACCGCGCGCGTAGCGCTGGCGGAGGATCTCGAGCGCCGGGTCCGACTTCGACTCCCGGCCCTGGCGAGCCAGCCACCGGATGCTAAGCACGATGCCGGCGATCACCACGCCCCAGAACACGAGCATCATGAGCATCATGACCATCCCCCAGATGCCCCAGAGGCCCGACATCGGATGCATTCCCCACCCCCACTCGTACACCCGCTCCTGCGCCCATCCGGGATGCGGGACGAGCATCGTGAGCGCCACGACCGCCATCAGCATGCGAATGAGCCCGACTCTCCTCATATCTCGCCCTCCAGGACTGATTCAGTCCGCGCTACTCCCCAACCACCGTGCCCGTGTGAACGTGAGTTTTCACTGTCGGCAGAATGACATCGATCACCGCACCCGTCCCGTCGCCTTGAGCCACATGGCCAGCGCGCTGTTGTAGTCCGCGAGCGCGGCGACCGCGTTGAAACCCGCCCGGGTCAGGCTTACCTGTGCGTCCAGGATCTCGAGCTGGATTCCCCGGCCGGCCCAGAACCGCTCCTTGACGATCCGGAACTCCTCTTCCGACTGCTCCAGGCCCTTGCGGCTCGCTTCGACGCTCTTCTCGGCCGCGGTGAGCAGGAGCACAGCCTGGTTGACCTCCTTCGCAATCTGCTGGCGCACGAGGCCCTCCGACTGGACGGCCTTGTCGAGCTTGGCCTTGGCCGTCTTGAGCGCGTTCTCCCTGGCGAATCCGTCGAAGATCGGCAGCGTGACGACGACGCCGACCGAGTAGCCCTCGGAGTTGTTGCCGGTCGATCTGAGCCCCTCGGCCTGGGACTCCCAGGACCGGTTCTTCATCCAGGCCCAGTCGTACATATAGCCCACGGATACCTGCGGGAAATAGTTGCCGTAGGCGGCCCGCACCTCGGCGGCGCCGGCTTCGCGCTGCTTGACTGCCGCCTTGAGATCCGGGTGCGTGTCGCTCGCCTGGCGGATGCCTTCGTCGATCGAGAGCGCAACGGGGGTGAACTCGAGCTTGTCTGCCGGCGTGATCGGGGATGAGAGATCAACGCCCATGGTGGTCTTGAGCGCCACCAGCGCTATCTCAACCCGGCTGTGGGCCGTCGCATCCATCTGGACCGCGTTGGCGAGCTCCGCCTCGTCCCGGAGCAGGTAGTAGCGTGGCGTGCGCCCGGCCTCGAACATCTCCCGGCCCAGGCGGAGCCGCTCCTCCACGTCTCGCCGAAGCTCGCCCGTCACCCGCTCATTCTCGCTCTCGCGAAGCACGGCGATGTAGTCCAGGCGCGCCTGCATGGCGACGTCCAGCTCGGTGCCCTTCAGCATGTGCCGCGCGGCATCAGCCCTCGCCGCCGCCGCCTTGTAGCCGTAGTAGTCACGGCCGCCGGAGAAAACCGAATACATCAGCGTCATGTTCCCATCACGGGTCTGGTCGGCGTTGAAGACCTGGTAGTTGCGAGCCATGGTATTGCCTGCAGAGGTGTATACGTTCGGGGCCATCCGCTGGTTGTTGAAGTACCCGTTGGCCGATGCCTGGGGCCAGAAGGGCGCCAGCGCCTCACGCCGCATCGAGTCCATGGTGCGCGAATCGGCGTCGCTGGCCTTGACGCGGAGGCTCTTTCCCCGCGCCAGCTCGACGGCTTGCTCCATGGTGAGCGGTCCTTCGACCCGGGGGAGCGGCTGCGCTCCCGTGGATGCCGCACAGGTCAGCACGAGGCAGCTTGCGAAGGCCGCGAAGCGCGTCACTTGGCGGACGCAGCGGAGCTCAGTGACCGGCATGGGTTCCCTCCTTGGGCTTGGTAGGTGCGTCAGTCGACCCCTTCATTCCGGGCATGTCCTTCATCTCGGGCGTCGCGGGGCTTTCCTGTTTCGGCGTCGCCGTCGGAACGGCCGGCGGAGCCGACGCCGGAACTTCGCTGACCTTCGCGCCCGCGTAGAGACCGTCCTGGCCGCGAGCGACGAGACGCTCGGCCCCCGTGAGGCCTTCAGTGATCTCCACGCGCTCGGCGTTCCTAAGCCCGGTCACGACCTCGCGAGGCTCCGCCCGTCCATCCTTGACGACCCAGAGGGTCGCCTTGCCACCCATCCGGACAATGGCTGAGGCCGGGACGATGAACGCCTGTTCCCGTTGACCGGTTGCGAACTGCATCGTGACGTACTGCCCTGGGAGGAGCCGGCGCCCCGCGTTGTCCACGAGAGCCTCGATGACGGCAGTCCGCGGGCCCTGCTCGACGAACGGGAAGACGGCCGTCACGGTCGCGGTGAGTGGTGGCTGACCGGCCGCCGCGGTCGTCACCTGCACCGGCGAGCCAACCCGAATCGATCCGAGGTCCTTCTCGCCAACATTGGCCTGCAGGCGGACCTTGTCGATCTGCGCCACCTTGAGGATGACCGTACCCGGCTGTACGAGGACGCCGGGCGCGACGAGGCGCTTGACCACGTAGCCCGAGGTGGAGGACACGATGTCAGAGTAGTTGCGGACGATGGTTGCGGTGCGGGACGCGGCCTCGCCCTGCGCCAGCATGGCCTCCGCGGCGTGGAGCTTGGCGCGAGCGGCCTCCAGCTTCGCCTCGGCGGTCGCGGCCAGGGCGCGATCGCTCTCATCCTCCTGCTTCGACACAGCCCCCGTGTTGAAGAGGCGCTCGGTCCGTGCGGCCACCCCGCGCGCGTAGCCGGCCTCGGCCTCGGTCATTGCCAGCTCCTTCTCCATCTGGACCCGGGTCGACCGGGCCGCAGCCAGGGCGGCCTCGGCTTCCCGGACGCGCGAGGAAAGCTCGACGCTGTCGAGACGGGCCAGCACCTGGCCGGGCCGTACGGCATCGCCGGGGTACACGAGCATCTCCACGATCCGACCGGTGACGCGGGGGTAGATGTCTTCCTCGTTGAAGGGCGCCACACTGCCCGTGTACACCACCGTGCCAGCGATCGGCCCCCGCTCCACCGGCATGATCACGACAGGGAAGGGCGTGGCGCCGGATGTGATGCGCATGTTCATATCCATGGCGGGCCGATCCGGCCGGAGATTGGCGTACAAAGCCCAGGCGCCCGCGGCAATGAGGGTCAGGAGCATGACCAGCTTCAAGACCCTCGAGCCGCCGTCTCGGGTGGCGATTCGGCGGCGCCACCCGTCCCCGCCGGCGCGCTCCGGGCCGACTTCGAGCTCCTCGCCGTCCTCGGTTCTACCGAGCTTCATGGATCCCTCCTGGTATTGGTGCCGCCGTGCTCAATGCCCCGGCCGCGCAGCCGCCGGAGCCCTGCCATCGCCAGCTTCGTGAGGTCGTCCGTATACGTGTGCAGCACCGGCACCACGAAGAGCGCCAGCACCGTGCCCATGGTCAGCCCGCCGATCACCACGGTGGCCAAGGGCGCGTAGGCGTCGATGCCGGTCCTCGGGAAGAAGGCCACGGGAATCAGCACCACGATGCTGATCAACGACGTCATGAGAATCGGCCGGAGGCGGATCGGCCCGGCCGTGAGAATCGCCTCATCCCGCTCCATCCCCTCGGCCCGCAGACGCAGCACGAGATCGATCATGAGGACGGCGACGGTCATCATCATGCCGGTCAGGATGACGACGGCGAGGATCGACACTGTCGAGAAAGTCTGGTGGGCCAGCAGCAGCCCGCCGAGGATCCCTGTCAGGATCAGCGACAGGGAAAAGATCATGTTGAAGGGCTCGATGAGGCTTCTGAACTGGGCCACGAGGAGAAGGAACATGAAGATGAGAGCCAGGTAGAGCCCGCGCAGGAGGCGCTGGAACGACTCCTCCATCTGGGTCATGTCCCCGCGCAGCTCGACGCCGTAGCCTGGTGGGAAATTGATCTTCTCGTGGGCCGCCATGAGGAGATCCATGGACAGCTCCATGCTCGAGGGGCCGCCTTTGCGGTAGAAGCCGAGCACCGAGACGACCCGGCGGAAGTTGTCGTGCTCGATGAGCGTGGGGCCCCGACGCTCCTCGATCCGGGCCACAGAGCTCAGTGGGACGACCTCGCCCTTCTTGCCCACGATCTTGACCTGCTCGAGGTCCCCCTGGTCGCGGCGCTGGTCGCCCCGGTACCGGACCAGGATCGTGAACTGCCGCTTGTTATCGAGCCGGTAGAACTCATTCGTGAGGCCGCCCTTAAGGGCGTAGTAGGCCTGGTCGGCCACGTCCGCCACGCTGAGCCCGATCTCCTGCGCCCGGGCGCGGTCCACGACCACGTGCAGCTGAGGCAGCGTCTGCGCCCACGACGTGGTCACTTGATAAAAACCGGGGATCTCTTCGGCGAGCCGCCGCGCCTGCTCGCCGATCTCCGACAGCTTTTCCAGATCCGGGCCGAAGAAGATCACCTGGATCGGGGCGGCGCTCGAGGCCATCACGTCGGCACCCATCTCTTTGATGGCCAGGCGGCGGATGCCCGGAATACTGCCCATTGCCTGGTTGCGCACCTGATCGACGACCTGCCAGATGTTCCGATTCCGCTTCGACGAGTCCACCAAGGTCACCATCATGAAGGCCGAGTTCACCGAGCCCATGCTGTAGCCGGTGAAATACGTGCCGCCGGGCTCGAAGCCCACCTCGGAGGACACCTTGACAACCTCGGGCTGCTTGAGGAGGAGCCGCTCGACCTCGGCGGCGATCTCCGAGGTCCGCGCGAAGGAGGTCCCCGGCGCTGCCTCGAGCTGGACGAAGGCCTGCGACACGTCCGCCAGCGGCATCATCTCGCTGCCGATGCGCGGGTAGAGCGCCACGCCCGCCAGGATCAGCGCCGCCGCACCCATGAACACGGTGAATCGGTTCCGGATGGACCATGCCAGGCCACCGCGGTAGCGGGCCTCCAGCCGCTCGAGAAACCGCTGAAACGGGTCGATCAGCCCGCGCTCGAACCAGGTCCTCCGCCGCTCCGCCTCCTCGCTGTGCGGCGCGAAGAGATGTGCCGCGAGGAGCGCCGTGAGCGTGAAAGACACGAGGGCCGAGGACAGCAACGCCAGGATGATGGCCCAGACGATGCCCTCGAACATGTACTGGACGATCCCGCCGGAGAACGCCAGCGGCAGGAGGGCCACGCAGAGCATGAAGGTGATCGCCAGCACGGCCAGCCGGACCTCGCTGATGCCGTCGATCGCGGCCTCCTTGGGAGACTTGCCCATGCGCAGGTGCCGCTCGATCGAGTGAATGTCGATGATCGAATCGTCCACGAGACGGCCGATGGACAGCAGGAGGCCGATCAGCGTCGAGCTGTTGAGCGTCATCCCGAAGGGCACCATGGCGAGCAGCGCCATGCCGAGCGAGACCGGAATCGTGATGACCGAGATCAGCGTGCCCCGAATGTTCCCGAGGAAGAACAGGACAACAATTCCCGTGAGGAGAACAGCCACGACCAGCTCCTCCACCATGTTGTCCAGGAGAAAGCCGACGAACGTGCCGTTGTCGTACGCCGTCTCGAATCTGAGGCGCGGGAAGTCCTGCCGGATCTCCTCGAGCTTTGCCTTGACGTCCTTGATCACCTGCACCGAGCTGGCGTCCGGCTGCTGGATGACCGAGACCTCCACCGCCTCCTTCCCGTTGAGCCGGTAGAGGCTGCGCTGCTCGCGGGGCGCGTTCATGACCTCCGCCACGTCCCGGAGATACACGGTCCGCCCCTCCGTGCTGGCGATGGGGTAGCCCGCGACTTCTTCCGGCGCGCGGGCGCGGAAGTCGCTCCGCACCAGGAGCTCGCGGTCTTGGTAGGTCAGCGTTCCCGCCGGGCGCGACACGTTCTGCATGTCCAGCGCGCCCTTGAGGTCGAGGAGGGTCATCTTGTAGGCCGCGAGCCGCTCCCGGTCCACGATGACCTGCATCTGGAGCTTCTGGCCGCCGAACGGCACCACGGAGTAGACGTTCTTGACACCCTTGAGCCGGTTGACAACCTCGTTCTCGACGAGGGTGCGGAGCTGCACGCGGTCGTAGCCCTCTGCGGTCACGGCCAGGGACAGGACCGGGATGTTGAGCGGGTCGATGGGCAGCACCCAGGACGGCTTCAGGTTGGATCCTGTCATCGGAAGGTCCGCCTGGACGACGTTCATCAGCGACTGGATATCGAAGAGCGCCTTCTTCATGTCCGTGCCGTACCAGAATTCCACGGTGACGATCGAGAACGCCTCCTGGGATGTCGAGCGGACGAAGTGGACGTTCTTGAGGTCCACCATCCGCTCCTCGATGGGCTTGGAGAAGTAGATCTCCATCTCCTCGGCCGAGAGCCCCGGCATCATGGACACCACGGCCACCATCGGGCTCTCCACGTACGGCATCATCCGGCGCGGCATCTGGAAGAAGATGACGAGCGCGGAGAGCACCGCCACGCCCAGGTAGAAGGCGACGACGATATACGGGTGCTCGATGGACCAGCGGCTGATGTTGCCGCGGCCGCGTCCCGGCGCAGCTCGATCGGTCGTCGGGTCAGGGCTCAATGCAGTCCCCCATCACGACCGCACCGCACGTTCCCGGCGCCCACGGGCGCTGAGGATCCTCGACCACCTCCACGATCCCGTGCAGGGTCGTGGTCGTCTTCGTGGCGTAGATGTGCACGACGTAGGGGTGCGTCCCGGGGCGATGGAACACGGCCCATATGGGGCCGTTCCACGGGATCTGGACGACGTGGTGCTGCGTGGGGTCCAGGCCGAACTCCACGTGAACGGGCAAGTCGACGCGCTTGACGAAGTTGACGCGCTGGCCCATCGTCGCGCGGAATACGTGCGGCTCGATCGCGTTCGCCCGAATCACGATCTCCTCGTCCGCGGGCCACGCGGGCGACACTCGTGCAACCCCCGCGATCAGCACCACCGCGAGAGCGGCGCGAGCAACCAGCTTCATGAAGCTCATGACTCCTCCCTCAAGACCGGCTGGAGCGTCAGGGCCTGGCCCTCCCGCCACACCGAGATCTCGATGGCCTCGCCGACGCGACGTCGCGACAGCACCTCGTGAAGCTGATGCAGGTCCCGGACGGGCTTCCCGGAGATGGCGGTGATGACATCTCCGGCCTGAAGTCCCGCGGCCTCACCCCCTCCGCCCGGCTCGACGCGGACGACGAGCGCGCCCCGCTCCATCGGCAGCTCATTGGCGTAGGCTACCTGAGGCGTCACGCTGACGGCCACGACGCCGAGGGAGGCGCGCGCGACCCGGCCGTGGGCCAGTAGCGTCGCGACGATCGGCTTGATGGTGCTTGTCGACATGGCGAACCCGATGCCGTGGGCGGAGGCGATCACCGCCGTGTTGATCCCGACGACCTCACCCCTGAGATTCAAGAGGGGGCCGCCGGAGTTGCCGGGATTGATGGCGGCATCGGTCTGGATGAGGTTGTGGAGCATCGGCAGCCCGGGCTGCTCCATGCTTCGCCCAAGTGCGCTCACCACGCCGGCCGTCACGGTCGGCCCGCCCTCGATCCAGAGCGGGCTTCCGATCGCCACGACGGTCTCGCCCACGGCGAGCTTGGACGAGGCCCCGAGCCGCAGCGCGGGGAGGTCCCTGCCCTCGATCTTGAGGACCGCCAGATCGTTGAACCGATCGGCCCCGACCATGGCCGCCCGGAAGACCCGCCCGTCGGTCAACGCCACCTTGATCTCCTCGGCTCCTTCGACCACATGATTGTTCGTCAACACGTGCCCCGAACGGTCGAGGAGAAAGCCCGAGCCCAGCCCGCGAGTCGACGCCGGCTGGTTGAACTGGTCGTAGTCGATCCGGCGCGTCGTGATGCTCACGACGGCGGGCAACGCCCGCGCCACGATGCGCGGTACGAGCGAGCTGCCGGCGTCGTGCGAGCGGGACTCGGCACCCGTGACGCTCGCGAGCATGGCGGCACCTGCCAAAACGACCACTCCAATGGACGACCGATGCTGCATGACTCCTCCTCGGGACTGCAGGGTGCTCGGAGTGACCTCGTGCCACTGGCTCGGGACGACCCACCTCCGCGCTCGCAGGAGGAAACCCTGCGAGCCGGCAGAGCTCCCGCCACGGCTCAGCGAGACGAGATCAGACGATCAGGAACTACGCGAAGCGGCTTCGACGAGGAGGGGGCTTGGGGACAGAGAGCGCAACTACGGCGAACGCGGGCCGCCCGAGACTCGCGGCGAGCCCGTGAGGAAGGAGTCCGGCTAGCGGCAGGATAACCGCCGGAACCAGGAGAACAAGGGCGCAGAGATCCTGGGGCATCGCCTGATCGCCCATGCCGTCCTGGCCGACACAGCACAGACCTGCGCCGAGCATGAGCAGGACGAGGGCAACTATCGCTGCCCTGTTGCACGACGGCCCGAGAAGATCACGGTTCCACATGAAATCCCTTATCCGAAGTATAGAGCAAGGCGGGTGCCACGCTACTTCGAATCATGAGCGCGCCGTAAGCTACGGGAAATCAAAGAAAAGAGGGGAGACGGCCCAGGACTCGCCCAGCGTGCGGCCGGGGCGCATCGGCCCCACCATGGTGCCGTGCCGCCCCATGCGAGCGGCCACCAGGGTGTCAGTGACGGTCGCCCTCGCTCGGATTGGCGTGTCCTGGCCACCGGGATGCTCACAGCACAAAAGACTAGGCCACGCCCCCTGTGGACCCCGGTTGTTCAGGTGAGGTACCCGTCAGCCGTGAAGATCCGCCAGTGCACCGTGTAGAGGCCCGGCGCGAGCGGCGGGGGAGCCGCCGTGAGCTGCGCCAAGCCGGCCGACTTCGCCGGTCCTCCTAGGAGCGGCACGTCCTGTCCGGATGGTCCGGTGAGCCGCAGCTTCGACAGCCCCTGCTCGATCCGGACGTTGAAGCGCAGCTCGACCAGAGACACTCCGAGCGGGGTGGTTTCCCCGGCCTTCGGTTTCGAGTCGAGGAGAATCCCGTGCGCCACTGCCGGACCCGGCGCGCCGAGAAGCACGAGTAGCGCCAGGAGCCGCACGCCGCGCGAGGTGACCTTTACGTGGCACCGGCGCAAGGCGCGCGTGCTCATGGCAACTTCGGGTCGCACCCGCCTCGTGGCCCGTCAGCCCTGGTCACAGGCGCTCGAGCAGCCATTTCCGTCGCCCACCGTCTGCGCCGTCCCCGCGAGCGTCAGGACGGACCCGAGGACCCCCGCGGGCTTGCTCGAGAGCGGAAGCTGGAGCCGGCGCATGAGGAAGGGGATGCGCAGGACTCCGATAAGGTGCAAACCGAAGAGGATGATCAAGATCCCACCGATCTTCTGCACGAGACCCCGGTAAGCGATCAGCCACCCCCCGGCAAGACTCACGGCCGAACCCATGGCGACGAATATCAAAGAGAACCCCACGATGAAGCCCAGAGCGTCAGCACAACCACACCCCGCCGCGCCCCGCTTGGCCGGCGCCGAGGGTCGCCGAGGGATGCCCCTGCGACAAAGGCTAAATACGACGACACGAGCGGCAGGACGCACGGAGAGAGGAAGGACAGCAGCCCCGCACCCGCAGCCACGATCAGCGAGATGTTCATGGCCTGAGGAGCGCAGCGATCAGCCGGCGACCCGGCTCCCCGGCCCAGTCTCGGCGGCCGACCGCCCGCCCGACGATCTGAAGGCGCCGGTCCAGGATGTACACCGTCGGGGTCGCGGTAACGACGTAGGCGTCCGATACCTCCCGGTCCGAGTCAAGCACGACGGGCGCGCTGTAGCCCCGTGCCTTCACCGCGCGGCGAACGATCTCGGGATCCTCTCCCATGTTCACGAGCAGGAGGACGAAGCCACGTCCCTTGAACTCCTCGTACAGCGCGTTCATCGAGGGCAACTCCCTCGTGCAGTGGGGTCAGTAGGTGGTCCAGAAATAGATCATTACCGCCCGGCCCTTGTAATCGGCAAGCCGGACTGACGCCCCCTTCACATCAGGGAGCACAAACGGAGGCGCACCGACCTCGCGTGACGGCACCTGGATGAACAGTTCCCGCAATAGGCTGCGGACTTCCTCACTGACCGCCAGCGACGTCGCCGGCGCGACGAGAGCGGCGGCGAGCCCAAGACAGCCGATCACCCTCACGAACCGCGAGATCACCGACCGCTCAGGTCTCATCACAATGACCTCCCGCGGCGACGCAGCGTCGCCCGCGCCGGACAACTCCCAGAGAAGCACCGACCGCCGCGATCACCGTGACCAGCTGGTCCGAAACCTGGCCGCGACCTTAGGGCTCTCATCCAGATCCACCGCAAGGATCACGAAGTCCTCAGCCATGAGCTCCCGGTACCAGCGCGATCCGCGGACTCATCCGGGGATACGGAGCAGAGTAAACGCCCCTCGGATACCGCTCCACGATTCGCGTCAGCTTCGCCACGACCTCGGGGCATGAAGCGCAGTTGTATTGAACCAGGATCCCGGGGCGATCCGTCGGCTCCCCGGGCTCCCGACGCTCCAGAATGTGCCGCTGGATCGCCTCCGGAATCCCCTGGCCACAGATCCGGCATGGCGGATAGGACTCGACGTGGTCCTGCATGCCGGTGAGCGGGTAGACTTTGGCCGTCACCCCCTGCGTCACGACAAGGGCGCCACCTCCTGCGGCCAGCAGGCCAAGGGCCGCGTACAGACTCCAGTGCCGTCCGAGCCGTCCATCGCTTCTTCGGCGCCCGGCGGCGAGCCGTTCCTGGAGCTTCTTCTCCTTCCTGATGCGCCGTTCCTCGCTCTTGCTCATGGCGATTTCTTCGCAGGTGGCGCGCCCTGCGAGCCCTTGAGCCGCTCCCGCGCCCGGAGCACGTAGCCGCGGGCGGTGACGCCGTCTGGGGAGTCGGGCATCAGCGAGGCGATCCGCTCCCACACGGGAATCGAAGCCGCATGATCGCCCTTGATGTCGAACAGTGTCTGCCCCTTGCTCCAGAGCGCGTGGAGGTTATCCGGGTCCATGGCAAGCGCCCGATCCAGCTGCGCCAGCCCCTGCTCCACGCGACCGATGCCGGCCAGGGACACGCCGAGGTGGATCAGTGCTTCCAGGTTGTGCGGGTCCTCTCGAAGGATCCGTTCATAGACCGGAATGGCCTGAACGAACCGTCCCGCTTCGACGTCGGCATGGGCCGCCGCCAGATCGGCCGCCCGGACCCCGGCAACAGGCGCCGGGGAAGGCATCGGCATCCCCGGGGTACCGCCGCCCGGCCCACCCGTCATCGTCATGCCCTCCATACGCGGCTGGATGAACGAGCGGATCGACAGGCCGAGCAGCGCGCCGAACCCGACCAACAGCGCCGAAAACAGAACCATGCGGAACGGACTGCTGCCGCGCCTCATGACAGCAGCATCGCTCGGATCGCCGAGAACCGGCCTGCCAGGACCGCGGCTCCGAGCACGGCCGTCGCGAGCCCGCCGGCCACGCTGAGCCCACCCGAGTTCCAGCCCCCGACCATCGGATGGCCGACCGGCATCAGCGCCAGGCCAGTCAGGCTCAGCACGACGAGGCTCAGCCCGAGCGTGAACGCCGCCACCGTGAGCGGCGCATGAGAGGCGGCGACGCCGTTGCCCGTGAGGAAGAATACGGAGTCGTACAGCGGATCGAGCTCATGAGCCAGGAGCAGCCCGACGACAGACCCGAGAACGCAACATCTGGCCGGACCGATCCACCGCCGCCGGTGCCGCCGACCTCCGACATTCTTGGAGCCCCTGGCCGGCCGGGCCACTACGCCCATGCCGTAGAGCAGAAGCACCGCCCCGGCGCCGAGGTCGATGACGCGGTCGGATCTGTGCACCAGGCCGGCCGCGGCTCCGGGCGTGCCCCTGATCACCACCACGAAGGCGGCAGCAAACCCCGCCATAAACCCCGCCCCCCTCACGGCCCGGCGCCGGAAGGTTCCGGAAGCTCTCGCGTCGCCCCTGACGGAGTCGGCGACAACCGCGGCCAACGGCGCGAGGACCAGCAGGGCGCCGCGGGAAAGCGCGACAGCCGCTCCGCCGACCACCCCGGCCAGCAGCACCTGGCCGGCCAGCAACGAGTCGGCCGGGCCCATCCCGGAGCCGAAGACGAGCCACCACGCGTTGGCCGCCAGTATCGTGATGAGGAGCGCCTGGAGGGCGAGCGCTCTAGACAAAAGCCGCCTCGGGATCGCACCGGCCGGACACCGGGCACTGCACCTGTCTGACCTCGCACTGAACGAGCATCGATACGCCTCCTCTGTGAACGGCTGAGCTGGCGCCGCGTGTGCGACCAGGAGCGCGCTGTCCCAGCACCCGATGATCCGGGCCTCCGCGGGAGGTGCAGAGACTAGCGCTGCCGCTTCGTCACTCAGGAATCAAGCTGGACGGATCTCTCACGCCGGCTGTCCCGAGGTGGACGCGGGACAGCGGCGAGGGAGAGGACTACGAGGAATACTCGGGAGGCTGGAAGAAGAAGACAGGCCGGCGGAGCGGTCGCCGTGGATCGGGCTGGGGCGCCAACCTGCCCATCAGCGGCAGGAACGGGAGAGCTGCCGCAAAGGCAGCCGTCACCAGGGGCACGCCGCAGCCCAGCACGTGGGAAACCGCGGCGGTTGATTCCTCGCCGAGCCAGCGATCGCCATGCGCCGCACAGGCGACCAGCCCGGCCATCACGATACACAGCAGGACGATCATCAACACTCGCTTCATATACCCCTCTCAGGTACCTTCCCCGATATCATGGCTCGTCGCGCCTGTCAATTTCTTGTCACGCTCCTGCGATCGCCGCTCGGCGTTGGCCGGCGCGGGACGCGCCCACCAGCTTGAACGTCAAGTGGTTGAACGGGCCCCGAGCCACCGAGAGCACCACCACTGGCAGAATCAGGCTGAGCATCAAGACGCCGAGCACAACCATCCAGAACGCCGTCGGCCGAGCGCGGATGGCCTCCACGATGCCACCGGCGACCTGCGCAAGCACCTTCACCGGACGCACAGGCATCGGCAGATCTCCACACTCTCGGCCGAAATGGGCTCCTCAGCCGCCCGCTCGGTGCACAGGATCTGGCCGGCTCTCGCATGCGCCGTCACGCGCGCCCTCAGATTCAGCGCCCTGCCGAAGTACCGCCCATCCTGCTCGACGACTCGGCCGCCATGGATGCCCGCGCGCAACGAGGGGAGCAGCGGTTCCCGCTCGATCGCCTCGAACACGCTCATCGCCGTGCGCACGGCGCTAGCCCCGTCGGGGGCCACGATCAGCACTTGATCGCCGACCCGCTCGACAAGGCGGGCGCGGGAATCGAGGGCCGACTGGGCGATCTCGGCATACCGCATGGCGACGATGGCTGCATGCATGTCCCCGTGCGTCTCGGTAAGCGCGGTGAAACCGGACAGATCGGCCATCAGGAACGCGACTTCGACCTCCTGCGCGGCTCCCACAGCTCCCTCGCGAATGGTCGTCAGGTCCACCGCGCAGAGGCCGGCAGCCTCAATCCGATTGCGCGGGTCCCACCACGACAAGGCGCCGCCACATCTGGTGAACGACGGCCGCCGCGAGAACCGAAGCCCCCGCGACCGCAACGTAGATCCGGACAGGTTCGTAGTACGTCAGAAGCGCTTCGCCGCCGAACAACAGCATGAGAATCTTGTTGCAGGTCGGGCACGCGATTCCCAGAAACCCCAGAACGCCGCCGAGTCCTGCCGAACCCGTCGAACAGGCCGGGACCTTCACCATCACATACACGCCAGTAAGAACCGACATCAAAGCGAGCAACGCCATCTCGAGATCGCCTACCGGGGTCATCCGGACGAACAGTGGATTCTCCCACAAGGCGAAGACGGTCCCCAGCAGCCCGAACGTGCCCGCTGCCGCGACCACCCCGAGAAGCGCGGGCCGGACAATGGATCGGTGAACGGCTGCCATCTGTCGTGGTCCTCCTGTCGGTATAGCTTGTCTCCCGTCCGATTCCGGGGCCCAGGACCAGGCCCCTTCCTGCCAGGGGGCCGTCGATCAGGGTTCGTAGTCGGGGGAGGAGGTACCAGCAAAGGTAGAACCCTGAGAAGAAGTTCACCGCCCATTCCTCAAACCAGCGCATTCCCATGGAGGATCCTCGTCAATAGATCCCGTTCGCCTGCTGTAGCTCGCGGATATAGCGGGTTATCTGCGCCAGCTCTTGGGAGGGTAGCATCGGCTGAGGGGGCATGTCCCCAAAACGCCAGTGGTGCGCGCGCACTCCCCGCCGGACCGCCAGCTCGAAGGCGATGTCGGCGTGATGCGCCGGATGGTAAACGCGGTGGACCAGGGGTGGTCCCGTTGCACTCCCTGCTGCGTTCTCGCCGTGACATCCCAGGCAACTTCGATCGTAGGAGGACTTTCCGGCCTGCCCGGCGGGCGACAGCACCGGGATGCTGACACCCACGTTCCGACTTCCTTCCCTGGGCACCACAAACCAAGAGATACCCGCGGCAAGTGCAACAATCACGACGCCGGCGGCGATTCTTCCGCGTGTCATCCACCTCGTACCCATACGCTCCCGCTGAGACCGGCCCTCAGTGCCGCTGGTGACGGTCGGGAAGCTCCGAGCAGGCCGGGACGCCCTCGCCAAGGGAGCGAGGGCTACTTGATCTGGATGATCAGGAAATTCTTGCCGTCGTAGCCGAGGTCGAACTCGACCTTCTGCAGCGGCTTCAACCCCGCGAGCTGCGCCTTGTCCTTCACCGGGTAGGTCATCGTCATGCCGGGCATGTCGAGCGCGGGCAGCGGGCCGTGCTTGATCGTCACCGTGCCCTTGTTCCTGTCGATCTTCTGCACGATGCCGGTTCCCGTACCGCTCTTCACGTCATGCGCCCCGCCGGAGTGGTGGCTCCCAGGGTCAGCGGACTGCGCGCGCGCCGGGTCGGCGGCCGGCGCGAGCGCGAGCATGGCTACGGCGAGGATCGTTGGGTTCATGGGGCTTCTCCTTCCTCGGGGGGAACACAAGGTCGTCAGGCCTTCACGCCGTACTGGATCATCATCCCGAGGTCCTCGTGCTCGAGGTTGTGGCAGTGGAACATGTAGGTCTGGTCGCCGGGGAACGGATGCGTGAAGTCGAGCGCGATCCGCACCGACTCGCCCGGCCACGCGAGCACGGTGTCGAGCAGCCCGCGGTCCTGTGGCAACAGGCCGTTGCTGTCGGTGCCGAGGACGCGTACCTGCGCGGGCGTCCCGCGTCGCTCGAGCACGCGGAACTGGAAGCCGTGGATGTGCATTGGGTGCGGCATGCTCGCACGGCTGTTCTCGATCAGCCACGTCTCGCGGGCGCCGCGCCGCACGGTCAACGGAGTCGCGTTCATCTCGAACTGCCAACCGTTGATCGTCCAGTGTCCTTTGCCGTCGTGGGCGAGCACGATGCGTCGCGGCTTCCCCCCGGCGGGCGGCGGCGCGGGCAGCCGGCTGAGCGTCGCGGGAATCTTCTTCGCGTAGCCCGATGTGGGTTCAACGTCGATTCTCAAGATGGGCTTCTCCTCGCCGTCCATCGCGCCGCCGGCGTGACCCTCGTGCCCGCCGCCCGACGCCGCTGCGGCTTTGGGGGTGCCCGTTTCCATTGCGCCCTCATTGTGCATCGGGTCGAAGCCGAGCGTGGCAAGCACCACCGGGCGGCCCTCGCGCGCCTCACGCAGGTCGAGCAGTACGTCGAGCCGCTGTGCCGGCGTGAGGAATGCCTGGTCGACCCGTTTGGGCGCGTCGAGCAGGCCGCCGTCGGTGCCGACGAGGTAGAAGCCCAGTCGCCGCCCGCCCTGCAGGAACGCGAGGCGGTAATTGCGCGCGTTCGAGCCGTTGAGGAGGCGGAAGCGGTAGATGCGGCGCGCGGCGCTGAAGGCGGGCCGCGCGGTGAGGTTGACCAGGATCTCCTCGCCGATGAAGCCGTGGAACATCGCTTCCCGCGGCACGCCGTACTCGAGCCGCCCCTCGTGGTCGAAGCTCTTGTCCTGGAGCACAAGCGGGATCTCCGTCACGCCGAACTCGAGGCCGAGCGCGCGCCGCAGCGCCTCTTCGTCGTCGTCCGCGACGAAGAACAACCCGGCGAGGCCGCGGTACGTCTGCGGCGCGGTGATGTGGAGCGGATGCGGATGGTACCAGTACATCGACGCGCGGTCGCGCACCGTGAACCCGTAGTCGTACGCGTTGCCCGGGGCGGCGACGTAGATCCCGGTACCGTCGTTGCGGTCGTCGTTGGCGAGCCCGTGCCAGTGGATGATCGTCGGCTGGTCGAGCTCGTTCGCCATGCGCACGCGCACCTCGTCCCCGCGCCGCGCCACCAGTGTCGGGTTGAGGAATCGTTTGCCGCCCGACTCCACCGCGTAGGCCCAGAACGGCGACGCGAGGCCCGGCAGCACCGCGAGGTCGGTGCGCCGCACGCGGATCTCGCGCACCTCGGTCGCCCTCAGCACGCCGTAGAGACCGCTCGCGCCGGGCAACCGCAGGGGGTTCGAGAAATCGGCGGCGGCCCGCTCGATCTCGGCGGCCGCTCTCGCGGCGGCCCGGGCGTCGCCGTGGCCTTCGCCCGCGGGCGCAAGCCGCGCCATGCCGACCACGCCGAGCGCACCGACCCCGCCCAGAATCCCCCTGCGGGTGAGGCGAGTCATGCGGTCACGGTTGCTCACTGACCGGCATTGGGCTGCTCCCCAATTCACTAGACAGATGGGGGCGTGAGTTCGAGGCTCGCCGGCCCCTCGCTATCCCCCTTCTCGCCGTGGCGGAGGCCCGAGTGCCCCGCCCGATACCGTCAATGCCAGGGCCTACTATCGAGAACCCGGCGCTCACGGTAGCGATGCCGAGCCCCTTCCAAAGGAGCCGTCCTGCGATCATGAAACCCTCCAGCGAGCCCGCACGGACTCGCAACGTGGGTAGAGTGGCGGCTTGCCGGGGCGATGACCTAAGCGGACGCGGACACGGTACTCCGCAAGACAGACTCTTCGGGCTTAGTATCCCTCAGGCAATGAGAGAATACAGCGGACGGCTAGATCAGGAGTGCAGCGTGGAGGATGAAGAGAGGTGGACCGCTGAGGGGTACAGGCAGCCTGCCTACGACTACGGCTCGAACGTCCAGAGGCTCGACGAATCCTTCCAGCCTCAACGTGAACGCTGCGGCGTCATGTACGACGGGCTGGGCGCTACTCGTGGAAACGACGTCGTTCTCGCATGTGATGAGATGCGCCGCACCGTGGTGGCGAGGTTCACCTGACTGATCGCCCTGGTGCTCCGGCGCCAGCGTGGCACCGTGCGCTTCTCCGGAAAACTCGAAGATGTTCCCGGCGACGATGAGAATCGCCGCGAAGAGAGGCACCCACTTGGGCACGAATCGAGAACACCTAGAAACTTGCATCGCAGCAGAGCATACGGGGCGGCACCGCTCGTGTCAAGAAATGGCGCCGCCGGGTAGTGTCTCAGTTTGAAACGTGGCACTCATCGCGCCAGCCCTCCAAGCCCTCCCGGACCGCTAAGGGGATAATCGCAAGGGCCGCCAGTGGATCAGCCCACCACCAGCCGAGGCCCGCATTCAGGATCAGTCCGGCGAGGGTCGTGACTGAAAGCCAAGAGCAGGTGATCGTCTCGTAGGCATCCGCACGCAGCGCCCCGCTGCGGAGGGCCTTAGCGGTGCCTAGCTTCGCCCACCCCAGGGCGGGCATGACAACGGCGGAGATCGTGGTCAGCACGATCCCAACCCGGCTTTCCTGCGCTTCCGCGCCGAAGCCGAGAAGCCGCCGGCCAGCGTCAATGACAATGTAGACGGCGAGGCCGAGAAGGAGTGCCCCGGCGATCCGGCCAGCGCGGCGTTCCAGAACCTCGGCGCGTTTTTCATTTGCGCGGCCCCTCAGCTCAGCCCGGAGCCGCCATCCGACGACCGCCCCGCTGGCGGTCTCGACGAACGAATCAATGCCGAAACCGATGAGCGCCACGGATGACGCCAGCATGCCAGCAGCGACAGCGATCACGCCTTCTATGACGTTCCAGACCACGGTCGCTACCGCCAGCCATACGCCGCGCTGCAAGAGTCGCGTGCGGTCCATCAGGCCAGGTTCCGCCGGGCGATTTCGTCCAGCGACCATACGTGATCGGCCACTCCCGCTTCCATGGCTGGCGTCACCCGAAGCGTCTTATGACTCCGGGCGAAATTGTAGTGCATAAAAAAGTAGAGCGCCAGCACCGCCTTATGATTATCCACTTTCTTGGAGAAGCCGTTGGTCAATCGCGTGAACCGCCGCATGCTTATCTGCATCGTCAAGTTGGCTCGCTCGGAGTAGCTGGTCGAGATATGGGCCGCGTCGGGGTTGCCGGTGATCTACTGCGTCCGGGCGCCCGTGCAATGAGCCGGGCTGTAGCGCGTCTCGGCCGGGACGCTCTTGCCGGAGTCGCCCTCGTACATCTTCACCAGCATCGCGTAATCAATGTCGTTGCCAAAGGCTCCCTCGACGGCCTCCAGGTAGACCTTGTGGCCGTCCGTGGTGAGCTGGACCTTGTTGGCGAGCCGAGACGCCAGGTCGAGCATGAAGGCATGGCCTGTAAAGGCATCGCGCCGCCCCACAGCCCATGATGGGATGAGCTTGGAGTCTGCGTCAATCGCCATCCACGTCTGGTCACTCGGGGAGATCGCGGGCCTCGCGTAGGGCCTTGACATTGCCCTAAGGGGGAAGCCCTATGCTGCCTTCATGGAACACGGGCTGCTCATCGGGGAGGTGGCGGCGCGAAGCGGCGTCAGCCGCAAGGCGCTTCGGCTGTACGAGGCGCGCGGCATCCTTCCCCCGGCCCGCCGGACAGCCTCCGGTTATCGCCGCTATCCGGTCGACGTGCTGGCGCTCCTGACGTTCGTGGGGCAGGCCCGCCGGCTTGGACTCACGCTGGCCGAAATTCGCCATATCGTCGCGCTGCGCCGGTCGGGCGCGCCTCCCTGCGTCCATGTCCGGGCCCTGCTCGAGCAGAAGGCGGCCGACCTTGAAGGGATGCTCGGGGGTGTGCGTCGGACTCTCGACTCCTGGCGCGTGACTGCTGGACGACAAGCTGCCATCTGCCCGCACATCGAGGCGAAAGGAGGTGAGGCATTATGGAAAGGATCGCCGTCTCGCTCTGCCCGAACTGCATCCATTGCCCGGAAGTGGTCATCGAAGGCGAGACCGTCCGCATCGGTGAGGACGAGAACATCGTCGTCCTCAAGAAGTCGGAGTGGAACGCCCTAGTCGATGCCATCCAGTCCGGTCAGCTCGCCCGTATGTGACCGTCGGTGGGGCGCCGGGAGCGAAACCCGGCGCCCCGCGGCAGTTGAAAGAATCCGATGCAAAACGCGGGAGAAATCCGCTACTTCACGCGGGCCTGAACTTCCAGAAACAGTTAGCCCACATGCGCATGGGAGCAAATCCGGCATGATTGAAAACGGCGGCCCATGAGACATGCCCGAGCAAGATAATCCGCAGCAGGTCTGGCATCACCTAGCGAAACAGGACTCGCAACGCCTGGCCCGGCCCACGGCTCACCGCCGTGGGGCGACCCTTTCTCTGAAGATTGTCCTCACCTCCCTTTGCGCCGGGCTCACCCGCCTGCCTGGCGATCGTGTGGCGCTGTGGCAAACGTCTGCTGCATCCTCCTCCCAGCACCCTCAGCGCAGCCTTCGTTCAGCGGCCCCGCACATGCGAGCTCGACCGATACGGGCGGGGAGCGACCGAGCGATTCAGGCGTTCGTCGGGCGTCGAGAAGGAAGCATTCGCGGTCGACTAGCTCATCGACATGAGGAGCTTGACACACTCATCGGCCACCTTGGCATCAGGCTCCGGCTCACCCGGCATCGTCGCCCAACCCTGCTTCTTCACGTAGTCGGCCTGCTCGTACGACCCTGTTCCCTTCAAACCCTTGAGCTTCTGGTCTTTCTTCACGTCCTGCTTGAAACGGACGACGCACATCGCGCGAGGCGCCGGACGACGGCATCTTCGCTGATCCCGTCCGCCATCTTCCGGGCGGTTTCTCCCGTCACCCATCCACCCTAGGTGAACCCGACGATCATCGTCGCAACAATCGAGGCCACGCAGGCCCACGCGACAGCCGTCTTCGTCGGCCGGGAATCACGCCACCTCTGGCCAAAACCCACGTTCCGGTTGGTCTGTTCCATTGTCCATCTCCTCCGTTCGCGCGGCGCTCGGGTTCCTGGGTTCTCCTGACCACGGGCGGCGGCGGCTAAGCGCGCCTCGGGGCGACCAGTCGGATCAGCCAGAGCAGGGCAATCGCCCCGATGAACGCTACGAGTAGGCTCATGGAGATGCCACCGCCGGCAACGCCCAGAAACGTGGAAAAGATCCAGCCCCCCAGGAAGGCACCGATGACTCCGACGACGATATCGCCGAGCACGCCGTAGCCATGGCCGCTGACGACCCGTCCCGCCAGCGCTCCTGCGATCAGTCCGATCGGGATGAACAGAACAAGGTTCATGTCGTCACACCTTCTGGATCAGGGCCTGGAGGTCCTCGGCGTGTTCCTCCTCGACAGCCAGAATCTCTTCGAGCATCCGGCGCGTGGTGGGATCGTTCTCGCCAAGGTACCGTATGATTTCGCCGTAAGATTCGATGGCGACCCGCTCAGCCACGAGATCCTCGCGGATCATATCCACAAGATCGCTGCCTTCAACGTACTCGCTATGGCTCCGCGTCGCCAGCCCCTCCGGGTTGAAATCCGGCTCGCCGCCAAGCTGGGTGATCCGATGAGCGATGCGGTCCGCATGCTCCTGCTCCTCCGTTGCGTGCTCCAGAAACTCCGCCGCGACGGCCTGCGCATGGATGCCGGTCGCCATGAAATAGTGCCGGCGGTACCGCAGCACACAGACCAGCTCCGTCGCCAGTGAGGTATTCAGCAGGGCCAGCACGGTCTTGCGGTCTGCCTGATAGCCGTCCGTGACAGCGCCACGCTCCATGTGGACGCGGGCCCGCCGCCGAAGCTCCTTCACGTCTATCAGAAATGCGCCCGTCTTCTGTGCAGTTCCCTTGGTCATTCCCGGCTCCCTTCCCTGGTCGCTCCGACCCGATGACAACCGGGGGAGGCCGGCACAGGCCAGGCCTCCCCCTCGTGAGCTGACAGCTGCTCTGGGGCGACTACCGCCCCTCGGTGCCTACCTTCACGCCGAGCTTCGCGCCCGTGTCACCGTCCATCGTGCCGGTCGCCGGCAGCTTCTCAGATTTCTGATACGCCATCAGCGCAGCCGCCGTCCTCGGCCCCATGACGCCGTCGGTCTCGCCCGGATCAAAACCTTTGTCCTTCAGGGCCTGCTGCATCGCTCTGACCTGCGCGGACGACCCCGCCGTCCTCATGCCCGCTCCGTCACGCTTGCTGGCGTCGTAGGTCAGCTCATTCTTAACCATGCGGACGCCCGGCACTCCACGGGCAAGCTCGGAGGCGCGGGCGCTGGCCCCAATGCTCGACACGGAACCCGTAAGGATGACCGCCCCGCCGTCGGTACGCACATCGACCTTCTTGAGCTGGGCATACTTCGACAGGCGGCCTTCCACCTGGCGCGTGATGTCCTTGTCGGAGACGTCGATCACCTTTCGATCCGCGGGCGACACCACCTGCAGATCGTTTCTCACGCTCTTCACGCCCTCGACCGCCTGCGCGACCGAGGCGGCCGCGGCTTTTGCGTTGTCCGAATCGACCTTGCCGCGCAGTGACACCGCGCCATTGACCGTCTCGACGCTGACCTGTCCACCCTTGATCCGGTCATCGCCGTACAGCGCGATCTTGGTCTTTGCCGTCAACCACGAGTCGCTCATCCCGGTCTTGGCGTCCTGCGCCGCATCCTTGGCTTTCTGCTCCACCTTATCGGTGGTGCTTTGCGCCATCACGGACGCCGGTGCGGCTGCAATCGTTACCGACGCGAATACCAACGCGCCGAAGATTCTCGAACCATGCATTGTCCTTGCCCTCCCTCTATGTGATTGGTGATGGATCTTCTCGGATTCCAACCCGAGCCTGAAGTACCCCAAGACCGCGAGCACCACGACCACGACGCCGATGATGTAGAAGATGCTGGGCATGCGCGTCCCCCTTTCCCGCTTGCCATCAGTGTAGTCGTCACGGATTCGCTCGCCCATTGGGCCTAGGGCCAATACGCTTTCATCGGATGACACTGCTAACGTCATCCCTCCGGCGCGAGCGCGGTGTGAATCTCGTCGTCGTCGACGCGTGACCCGAACAGGCACCGCGCGCAAAGCGCCTCGCCCGCACAGACCGGACAGCCATCGAGGCGAGCACATGTCGAGCCGCAGCGGGGACAGCCGAGCGCGCGCGCGACGGGCACGCGATCCGGAGCTGGAGTCGTCGCAATCACCATCCAATCGCTCATGGCGAGATCCTCCCAATCGTGGTCTGACTGCCACGCTAACGCTTCCGAAGAAGCGCCGCCTATTGGACCTTGGTCCAATGACGCCCAGAGAGCCAACAGGCGGGATATAGGGTAGAGTGGTCACCGGAGAGACATGTGCTTCCAGCGAGCGTAAGGGGCGGCTTCACGTGGGTTTCTCGGTACGTGCAGGTCTCTGCGCGGATGTGCCTGTGCGTGATTCTTGCCCTCCTCTCGTTTCCGTCCCCCGCTCGCGGAGCTGACATGCCGGAGCGGAAGACGGTGGTGCTGCTGAACCCGGATCCGCGGCTGTTGCCCGAATCCATCGCCGTGGAACAGCGGATCCGGTCGACACTCGAGCCGGCCTTCGGATCGGGCATCGACATCTATACCGAGTATCTCGATCTCGGGTCGCTTTCTGAGGACCGGAGCGAGCGGTTGTTGACGCGGTTTCTGCGGCAGAAGCATCAAGGCCGCAAGGTCGACCTGGTCATCCCAATCACGTTTCCGGTCCTGCGCTTTTTCCTGAAGCACCGTGCGGAGCTCTTCCCCGGCGTGCCGGCTATTTTCTGCGCCGCGAATCTGGATGCCATCAAGGGGCTCGACCTAGGGCCTGACATCACCGGTGTCCGGTTGCGCTCGGAGTGGGGCGCGACGCTCGAGGCCGCGCTCAAGGTCGATCCGGGCATACGGCAGGTGATCGTGATCACCGGGACAGCGGAGATCGGACGGGACTTGGAGGCGGCTGCCGCCGAGGACCTGGACCGCTACCGCGAGCGGGTCGCGCTCACGTATCTGACGGGATTGCCGATGGCGCAGCTGCTGGACGCGGTCGCCCGCTTGCCCAAGGACAGCATTGTCCTTTTCGTGTCGCTGCTCCGTGATGGGGCGGGGCGCCTTTTCACCAATCCCGAAGCCGTATCGCTCATCGCCCGAGCCTCGAGCGTGCCCGTCTACAGCTGGTCGGAGACCTACCTCGGTCTTGGCATTGTGGGTGGCCACCTCGCGAGCTTCGAGGCCCAGGGAACCAGGGCCGCGGAGCTCGGGTTGCGAATTCTCCGTGGGGAGAAGCCGAAGAACGTCCCCATCGTCGACGGCGAGGGAGCCGCGTACATCTTCGACGGCCGGCAGCTCCGACGCTGGGGCATCGGCGAGAACCAGCTTCCGCAGGGGAGCATCGTGCGGTATCAGGACCCATCGCTGTGGGCGGTCTACCGAGGCTATGTGGTCGGTGGAGTGCTGATCCTCGGCGTGATGAGTCTCATGTGGGCACTCCACCTCCAGCGGGCGGGCCGGAGGCGCGTGGAGCTGTCGCTCGACGAGCGCCTGAGGTTCGAGAGCCTGCTGTCCAAGCTGTCCGCGGGCTTGATTCATATCTCGCTGAACGATCTGGATGACGAGATTAATCGGGGGCTTCGGCGGGTCGGCGAGTTCCTCAAGGTGGATAGGGCCAATCTCCACGAATACGTCGTGGAGGGGGCCATCGTTCGTATCTCATGGGCCGTGGAGGGGATCGAGCCGCTGTCACGGGCCATGGAGTCTGATCAGTTCCCCTGGGCTACCGAGCAGTTCCGGCGTGGACACATGGTCCGGTTCTCCCGGCTGGACGAGCTTCCCGAGCAAGCCGCGATCGACCGGCAGAGTTATCAGAGAAGCGGCACGCGGTCAATTCTGTCGCTCCCGCTGGGCGCCGGGGACTCACTTCTGGGCGTACTGTCCTTCGATTCTGTTCGCACCGAGAGGACCTGGCCGGACGCCCTGGTGTCGCGCCTCCAGCTCCTCAGCGAGGTCTTCGCCGGCGCCCTGGAGCGGCGGCGAGAGGAGCTTGCGCTCAACAAGCGGCTGCGCTTCGAAGCCCTCCTGTCGGAGCTGTACGCCGTGTTCAGCGGCTTGCCGGTACTCGAAATAGACTACGAGATCACGCAGGGACTCCGCCGTATCGTGGACTTCCTCGAGGTCGATCGGGGCAGCCTGGTCAAGTTCTCCGAAGACAGGCTGACGGCGCAGACCACGCATTCATGGGCGGCCGATAGGATAGCGCAGGCGCCATCGGCGATCGCGCTCGATCAGATCCCCTGGACCGCGGCGCAGCTGCAGGGTGGAGTCGCGGTTCGCTTCTCTCGGCTCGAAGAGATCCCGGGAGAGGAAGCCGCGATGGACCGGCGGACCTACCTCGCCTTGGGCATCAAGTCGCGCGTCGAGATCCCGCTGATGATCGGGGATACGGTCGGGGGGGCGCTCGCGCTCAGCACCCTTGCGGCCGAGCGCACGTGGCGGGACGAGCTCGTGGAGCGCCTCCGGCTCTTCGGGGAGATGTTCGCCAACAACTTGGCGCGCAAGCAGTCGGAACTGGAGGCGCAGGGACTGCGGAACGAGCTCGCCCACGCCGGACGCGTCGCGACCATCGGGGAGCTCACCACGTCGCTGGCTCATGAGCTCAACCAGCCTCTGACCGCGATCCTGAGCAATGCTCAGGCCGGCCAGCGTGCCCTCGAAACCGCCCCGGTGAACCTCGAGGAGGTAGGTGAGATCCTCAAGGACATCGTCGAGGACGACAAGCGAGCCGGTGACGTGATCCGCCGGCTGCGCAGTCTCCTCACGAAGGGTGATCCACAGATGAAGGCGCTCGACCTCAACGAAGCGCTGGATGAGGTGGCGCGGCTCGTGAGCGCAGACTCGGATGTCCGCGGCGTCTCGATCCGGCTCGAGCTGGCCGATGGGCTTCCTCCCGTGCTGGGCGACCGGGTGCAGCTCCAGCAGGTGGCCCTGAACCTTGTCCTCAACGGGATGGACGCCATGCGAGAGTCGGGCACTCCTGACCGGGTCCTCGTCCTCCGGACGGCCAGGGCCGACGCGAAGACTGTTCGGGTGGAGGTGCGGGACGCAGGGACGGGAATCAACGAGGGCGACATGGGCAAGATCTTCCAGACGTTCTTCACGACCAAGCCCGGCGGGATGGGCATGGGCCTGGCGATCACCCGATCCATTGTCGACGTCCACGGCGGCCACCTGGAGGCCCACAATAACCCGGACGGCGGGGCGACCTTCTCCTTCACGCTGCCCACCGGCCACGACGGGCCATGAGCGCTCCTTCGGGGACCCTGGTGGCGGGGACCCTGGTGGGTATTGTGGACGATGACCCGTCCGTGCGGAAGGGTCTGGCGCGCCTGATCAAGGCCGCCGGGTATCGAGTCGAGGTCTTCGCGTCGGCCCGCGAGTTCCTGGCGCGTCCGCAGCAGGAGGACCCCTCCTGCCTGCTCCTGGACGTTCGGATGCCCGGCCTGACGGGGCTGGAGCTGCAGGAGGCGCTCGCGATCGCGGGGCGCAGGATATCGATCGTCTTCGTCTCGGGCCACGGCAACGTCGTGGGCAGCGTCAAGGCCATGAAGGGCGGGGCGATCGATTTTCTCACGAAGCCCGTCGACGCCCGGGACCTCCTGGACGCGATCGAGCGGGCTGTGGCCAAGGCGTTCACGGCGCAGCGGGAACAGGCCGGAGTCACGGACGTGCAGGGCCGCCTCAAGACCCTGACAGCGCGGGAGGCACAGGTCTTCGCGCTCGTCGTGACCGGGATGCTCAACAAGCAGGTCGCGGCCGAACTGGGCATAGTCGAAAAGACGGTCAAAGTGCACCGGGCTAGCGTCATGGAGAAGATGCGGGCGGGCTCGCTGGCCGAGCTGGTCCGGCTGGCTGATCGGGCAGGCATCATCGCGAAGCCCTGATCGTTCCCCTCCCGGCTCGGCCCCTTCGCCGATCCCATTGGACCAAGGTCCACTACCGAGTCATGCCGGCCGTCCCGTAAGCTGTATTCGATCGCTCACTTCGTGCCCAATACCATACGGCTAATTTCGATCGTTGACGATGACCACTCGGTCCGCCGAGCGCTTCGTCGGCTGGTTCAGTTTGCCGGTTTCACCGCCGAGACATTCGCATCGGCGGAAGATTTTCTGAGCTCAGCGTCTCTGGTCCGGACTGCCTGCCTGGTGCTGGACATCCACCTGAAAGGCGGGATGAGCGGTTTCGAGCTTCAGGCGCAGTTGACCGCCGACCGGGTCGTCATCCCGATCATCTTCATCAGCGCCCATAGCGATCTCCTAACGCGCGAGCGCGCCGAAAAATCCGGAGCGGTCGCGTACCTTTGGAAGCCATTCAACGACGAGCTCTTGCTCGATGCGATCCGTGGAGTGGTCAGTGGGGACGGCAATCGACTGGACCAAGGTCCAATAGGGAAGGGAGATGGCGACGGATAGAGTGGGAGAGCAGTCGAAAGGAGACACTCTATGAAACTTCCGCTCATCATCATCGGGATAGTGCTCATCGCGGTGGGCCTGGTGTCCCTCGCATACCAGGGCATCACGTACACGAGCCGCGAGACGGTGCTGAACCTCGGGCCCATCAAGGCCACCGCGGATACACAGAAGACGATTCCGCTGCCGCCGATTCTCGGGGGCCTCGCGCTGGCCGGGGGCGTCACGTCGCTCGTCGGCGCGTGGCGCACTCGATGACCACGGACCGCTGACCCCCATGCTTCGCCGCTACCTCCTGGGTGCCGTCGGGCTGGCGGCCGCAGCCTCAGGCGCCTTGTTCTACATGGTCGCCACCCAGACCGACGGGCCGGTGGACAGCGCGCAGGCGCTGGCGAGCGTCGATCGGCGGCCCGTGGATTCCTCTGCCACGTACGTGGAGCAGATGAAGCTCACGCAGGAGACGTTGAGAAGCTTCGGCTACGCACCGGGCGCCACCAACGGGATCATGCATTTCGAGACCGCCTCGGCGCTGCGCGCCTTCCAGCGCGAGCAAGGCCTCACAATCACGGGCCAGGCGAATCCCGAGACCCTGGCCGCGCTCGGGATCGAAGACAGGCTGTACAGACGACCGCGGTGAGTGCCGCATTGCGGATCAGACGGAACTCGCCGGCATTGGAGAACCCGACGGTCTTCGTGGGGCATGCATGCCGACTCTCCGGGCTGGTGGCGCTTGTCACCGCGCTCGCGCTCGGCGCGCCTCCCGCCATTGCCCAGACCGACATGAAGGAGGCTCAGCCCCAGCCGGCTGTCGCCCATCTCGGGCCTCTCGAGCTCGTCAAATCGTCTCTCTCTCGTGTGCTGGCCGTCGTGCAGTCGCAGTCGGCCAGCGCCACCCAAGCCGGGAAGCGGCGGGCCGAGATTCGCCAGGCGGCGGTAGAGATGTTCGACTTCGACGACATGTCTCGCCGGATTCTCGCGCAGCACTGGAAGGACGGGTCCCCGCAAGAGCAGGAAGAGTTCGTTCGGCTCTTCACGGAGCTACTGGAGCGGGCCTACCTGACGTCCATCGGCAACTCCCCTCTCGCGTCGATCACCTTTCCAGGGTGAGTCCATCAATGGCTCGTACGCGCAGGTACGGTCCCGCATGACCGGTGGTAGAGGCGGGAACGTTGCGATCGAATACCGCTTGCTCGAATCCGACGGGCGATGGGCCGTGTATGACGTCGCGGTGAATGGGATAAGCCTTATCTCGAGCTATCGGAGTCAGTTCAATTCGATTCTTCGGCGTTATTCGTTCGCCGAGCTCTTGGAGCGACTGCAGAACAGGGAAGCGTCCGTCGCGCGCCCAGGACAGGCTCAGGGACAATAAGCCCAGAGGAACCCGCCTCGGCACTTCTCATCGCAGAATCGCTGCGCGGCGGCCGCCAGTTCCTGACCACATACTCCACACTTTGCCATCGCTGGCCTCCTCGCACGCACATCAGGTTCGGTCCCGGTCACGGAGACAACCGCGCACGTGCTCTCCTGGGCATGCTTCTCTGGTTGCTGGCGCCGGCCGAACAAGTTCGGGCGGATGGTGCACGAGATCTTCGAGGACGGGGACGTGATCAAGCGTCCCGGTCCGACGCCTGGGCGAAACCGGCGTTGTGATGGGTCCGCTCGCCGGGGACAGGTCGACCCGCGGCTCCCGCGTCGCCGACCGCTGTGACGATGCAGAAGAGCGTCTTCGACTCGTCCCACGCCACCCGGGTGAGCCATCCCGGTGACACCAACACTGTCTTGCCCGCCCACCAATGCTCGGTGTCGACGACCAGGTAACGGATGGCCCAGGCCTTGTCGTCGACGAGGACGTCCTTGACGTGACCGATCTCTCCGTCTTCCGCCCAGATGGCGTAGCCCATGACCGCGGTCGCCGTCTGGAGGTGAAAGTCACCACCGTCTCCGGCGCGGGCCAGGCTCTCGGGCAGGACTCCGCACGGCTGAGCCGAGCTCACTGAGCTGATCTCAACCTGCCTCATGCTCAAGCCAAGGCGAAGGGTGGTCGGGTCCGAGCTCCGGACGGATGTGGGGGATACGAATAACCGACGACCCGGAAGCCACGGGCCGGCATCGACCACCAGATAGCGCACGGCCCAGCTCCGGTCGTCGAAGTACAGGTCACTCACGCTTCCGAGATTGCCGTCTGTCGCTGCGATGGTGAACCGCTTCAAATCGCTGATACCGCGCAGCATGACAAGCCCTCCCTCGCGATACGCTAGGCGTACTGAGACTGAATGCGCCGTGCATTCCGAGTCTAGTCACCGTGAACCGGGCGAGCTATTGGACTTTGGTCCAAGTGGCAGACGGGGGGCCACTAGAGTAACGGGCCATGGCCACTGGCGGCCGCGTCGAAACTGAGATGAGAGAGTGGACTCTTGGAACGGAGTCTCACGTCTGGACGGTGTCCGGGTACTCGCTGTCGAGAGCGAGCCCCAGGTCCTGCAACTCGTGGCCGACGCTCTTGGGCAATGCGGCGCACGCGTCACCGCATTGGGTTCCCCCGTCAAGGCTCTGGCCATGCTCAAGCGGGAAAAACCGAACGCGCTCGTGAGCAGCCTGTCCCTCCCCGACAAGGACGGCTACTGGCTGATCCGAGAGGTTCGCAACCTGCCCCCCGATCAGGGAGGCGATGTCCCAGCGGCCGCATTCACCGGATGGACCACTGTCGAGGACCAGCGGAACGCGCTGCGAGCAAGATTTCAAGTTCACATCTCGAAGCCGGCAGATTTACGCAAGCTGGCAGAGATCGTCGCGTTTCTGAGCCAGAAATCTACCCGACCGGTCTTGTCTCCGCCAGGCAACCCCTTCCGGGCCAGCTCGGTTCCAGACACGGCACGAGCGCCGAGCTACGTCATCGGCGCTCGTGGAGGACGGGCGCCGCAGACGCTACTGACCCCCGGGGTCCTCCAGACGGCGCGGCGCGGTCACGCGGTCTCCCGGATCGGCACGTCCTCCAGCAATGCGCTCAGCGTGGGGTCCGCGTACACGCCGAACGCATCGACCAGGGTCCCTCGCACGCCGTCCTTGCTCTCGACGCCGTAGACAATCGCCATGTCGCCGGGATCCGAGATGCCTTCGAAGCGATGGTATTCGAGGATCACCAGATCCTCGGCCCTGAGCGCCTTGCCCGTCCCGATGACTCGAAACCTGCCGTCGACGACACGGAATCCCTCCGTGAAGCCACGGCGAGCCAGCCCGTCGACGGCGCCCGCCACGGTCGCATATTCCGCCGTCCGATTCGCCCCGTTCATAGGTGTGGGTCCGGCATTCGCCGACATCGCGTCTTCGTCTCTTTGAAGCCTAGATCGGGCAGACGAGCCGGCCCAGCCGCGCGGTCAACTTGGCATTCTCGCCGTAGTCGACGGGCACGTCGATGATCGACGGGCCGGGCTGGGCGAGCGCTTCCGCCAGAATCGGGCTCAGCTGGCGGGCCGACTCCACCCGGTAGCCCTTCGCCCCGAAGGCCCGGGCCAGCTCGACGAAGTCCGGGTTGCCGAACGTCACGCCCGATTCCCTGCCGTAGTGCGTCTGCTGCTTCCACTGGATCAGGTTGTATCCGCCGTCGCGAAAGATCACGTTGACGATCGCGAGCCCGAGCCGTCGCGCGGTCTCGAGCTCCTGGCAGTTCATGAGAAACCCCCCGTCGCCGCTCACCGCCACCACCCGGCGCTCCGGAAGGACGAGCTTGGCCGACACGGCGGCCGGGAGCGCGAAGCCCATGGCCGCAAAGCCGTTGGAGATCAGCACCGTGTTCGGCTCATACGCCGGGTAGGTCCGGGCGATCCAGAGCTTGTGCGTGCCCACATCGGAGATCAGGATGTCGTCGCGAGCCATCTGCGCCCGGAGATCCCGGAGGATGCGCTGGGGCTTGAGAGGGAACGTATCATCCGCCGCGCCCTCCTCGAGCTGCTCGAGAATGACGCGCCGGAGCGTGCGATAGGGGGTCGGGTCCTTCTGTCCCTTCACGAGGCCGTTGAGGAGCTCGAGGGCTTCCCGCACGTCCGCCACGATCTCGACGGCCGACTGGTAGAAGCTGTCCACCTCCGCCGGGGTGAAGTCGATGTGGATGATCGGCTTCTTCCGGTCGGGATTCCAGAACTTCGGGGCGTACTCGACCGGGTCGTAGCCGACGGCAATGATCAGATCGGCCTTGTCGAAGCCGCACGAGATGTAGTCCCGCGCCTGGAGGCCGGCCGACAGCAGGCAGAGCTCGTCGTCGTAGGGCATCGTGCCCTTGGCCATGAACGTGTGGACGACCGGGATGCCGTGGCTCCGTGCCAGCTCGCGGAGCTCCCTCGACGCCTTGCCGCGGACCACGCCGTTTCCGGCGAAGATCAGCGGGAAGGACGCACCCTCGATGAGCCGCGCCGCCGTCTGGAGCGCCGGACGGTCCGGGGACGGTCGCCGTGTCCGCTCGGTCGACAGCGGGGTGCCCTCCGCCGCCTCGTCCGCGACATCCTCGGGCACCTCGATGTGACAGGCGCCTGGCTTCTCCGACTCGGCGAGCTTGAAGGCCTTCCGGATCACCTCCGGGATCACGGCCGCGGTCTCGACGCGCGTGTTCCACTTGGTGAGTGGTCGGAAGTGCTCGACGATGTCGACGTACTGGTGGGACTCCTTGTGGACCCGATCGCGGCCCGCCTGCCCGGTGATCGCGACCAGGGGGGCGCGGTCGAGATTGGCGTCGGCGACGCCGGTGGCGAGGTTTGTCGCTCCGGGTCCGAGCGTGGAGAGGCACACGCCCGCGCGCCCCGTCAGACGGCCGTAGGCGTCGGCCATGAAGGCCGCCCCCTGCTCGTGACGCGTCGGGATGAAGGTGATGGACGAGTCCAAGAGAGAATCCAGGATGTCCATGATCTCTTCTCCCGGCAGGCCGAAGACATAGCGGACACCCTCGTTCTCGAGACACCGGACGATCAGATCGGACGCCTTCATCGCATTGCCGCTTTCAGCATGACCTAGGCGATCCAGACGGACTTGATGTTGACGAACTCGCGAATGCCGTACTCCGAGAGCTCCCGGCCGTAGCCGGAGCGCTTGATGCCCCCGAAGGGCAGCCGCGGGTCGGACTTGACGACACCATTGACGAAGATGGCGCCGGCCTCGATCTGCGCGGCCATCCGTTCCGCGCGGGCGCGGTCCTGCGTCCAGACGGATGCGCCCAGCCCGAACGACGAGTCGTTGGCCAGGCGCACGGCATCGCCCTCGTCCTTCGCGCGGATGACGGCCGCCACCGGTCCGAACGTCTCCTGGTCGAAGGCCGGCATGCCCCTGTCCACCCCTGCCAGCAGGGTGGGCGGATAGAAGGCGCCCCTGCCAGGTGGAATCTCGCCACCCAGGAGACACTTGGCCCCGAGTCTGATGGACTCCTCCACCTGCTGGTGGAGGGCGTCCCTGAGATCGATCCGCGCCTGCGGACCGACCTGGGTCTCGCGCGACAATGGATCCCCCATCCGGCGCGACCGGAGCTCGTCGCCGAATCGCTCCGAGAACCGGTCCGCCACCGCCTCGACGACGATGAAGCGCTTGGCGGCGATGCAGCTCTGGCCGCTGTTGACGAGGCGTGCGTCCGCCGCCGCCTTCGCCGCAATGGCGAGATCGGCGTCCTCCATGACCACGAAGGGGTCGCTCCCGCCGAGCTCGAGCACCGTCTTCTTGATCTCGCGACCGGCCTGCCCCGCCACGGCGCTGCCGGCCCGGTCGCTGCCGGTGAGCGTCACGGCCACAACGCGCGGGTCCGCGATGAGGGGAGCGACCGCCGCCGACTCGAGCAGCACGGTGGAAAAGAGTCCCTGGGGGAAGCCCGCGTCCCGGAAGATCGCCTCGATGGCCAGCGCGCATCGCGACACGTTCGACGCGTGCTTCAGGATCCCGGCATTGCCGGCCATGAGGGCGGGCGCCGCGAACCGGAATACTTGCCAGAAGGGAAAGTTCCATGGCATCACCGCCAGCACGGGCCCCAGCGGATCGAAGCGAACGTAGCTCCTCGACGCGTCGGTCTCGCGCGGCTGCTCGGCGAGGAAGTCCTCGGCGTGATCCGCGTAGTAGTCACAGCCCCACGCGCACTTGTCCACCTCCGCCTCGGCCTGGACGATCGGCTTGCCCATCTCGAGGGTCATGGTGCGGGCGTGCTCGGTCTTGTCTTTGCGGAGTAGCCGCGCCGCGTCGCGCATCCGCTCGGCCCGCGTCGCGAACGGCACGCTGCGCCACTCGACGAATGCAGCGTGCGCCCGCGTCATGATCCGCTCCAGCTCCGCCGGCGATGTCGCGCTGAAAGTCTGGAGCACCTCCCCGGTCGCGGGATTGACGGACTGAATGCTCATCGTTCTCTCCTCCTCCCTTCACGGTACAGCGACGGCGCCAACAGTCAATCGCCGGCGCCGGAGGGCCCGGCGCGCTCAGCTACTGAAGGGCGTCCGCCCCGGACCCGGCCGGTAGGGCAGCGGGACGTGCTCGACCGACGGCCGCGTGCGCGTGGACCGCGGGAAGAGGCTCATGAACTGGTACACCTCCTCCGGCATCTCCGTGCGGACCGGCAACCCGGCGGTCCTGGACGGCCCACCGCAGCTGCGCGATCGCCTTGCGGGAGATGTCGGCCAGGATGCGAGGCGCGCAGACCTCTCGTGCGTGGCACGACACTACGCTTTCTCGCTTTCGCTTCCTAGGAGGCGTTGGCAAGGGTGAGCAGACAGGCGCTCTCCTCCAGAGCCGCTACCTCGTGCCCAATGGCAGATTCGAGCACGATGATCTCACCAGACCCGACCTCTTCCGTGCGGTCCCCCGCCCGGAACGCACCGAGCCAGACAGGACGTGCAGAGTCAGGGGTCCGGCCGCCCGAGGCTCGGGCATCTTGGTGCGTTTCCCGAGCAGCAGCAATACCAGGCGCAGCGTGGGCTCCTTGGTCAACGTGATCGCATTCCGCCCAGTCGTGCGCCAGGTCGATTCCTGCTTGAGTCGGTCCACCTGGTCGGCGAGCCCCACGTGAAGAAACGGAACCGTGACAGGTCGGTCCAGCCCAGCGTTCCACTCGTTAACCACGATCATCTCCAATTCTCCACCGCATGCGCGGGGTATAGGTGTCCCTATCTCTACTGCACGAACCCGATTGGCTCCCCTACCGGAGCCCGAAGTATCCGAGGATCGCTAACGCGACGACTACGACGCCGATGACGTAGAACACTTTGCTCATGGTGTGCCTCCCTCCTGCTCCTTCACTCTAGTCGCGGCCGACCCGTCTGCCCATTGGACGAAGGTCCAATATTCACTTGCCCCATGAACCGGTTAGCATGGTGGTCTCGGGTCTCAGCCCGGCCGCCGAGCTGACACCGGCGAGCGGCTCCCGTCTGGCGGCCGCCCTCACCGAGTCCTTCGGCTCCGTCGAGCAGTGGCAGGCGGCCTTCCACGCGATCGGTGAGCTGCGTGGCGTCGGCTGGGGCATCCTTTTTGAGGATCCGGTTACGCACTGGCTGACGAATCACTGGGTCACTCTCCATCACGACGGCGTGCCAGCGGGCTTCAGGCCTCTGCTGGTGATGGATGTGTGGGAGCACGCCTTCATGCGGGATTACAAAGCGACGGAACGAGCCAAATACATCGAGGCCTTCTTCCGGAACATCGACTGGCAGATGATCGAACGGCGACTTCAGGAGCCGAGCGCTCTCCGGCTCGCCGGCTGAGACCCGAAGCCAACGTCGGTGACGTCACCGGTGTCGCGGTCGAGCGCGGGCCTCGCGTCATCTCAGCTCGTACGCGTCCACCCATGCGATTCGCCTGTGTCGGGCGCCCGGCGCCGCTTCGCGGCCAAGCATTGGACCAAGGTCTAATAGATGGCCGGGTTTGTGTCGACTAGACTGTGGGCTATGCGATCGGGTCGTGTGACACAATGAATGTCTGGACCGGGACTCCACGTCTCGATGGCGTTCGGGTGCTCCTCGTCGAAGGCGCGCCTCAGGTCAGAGAAGTCGTGGCCGATGTCCTTAGGCAATGCGGCGCGCATGTGACGGCCGTCGATTCCGCCGTCGCGGGCCTGGCCATCCTCAAACGAGCAAGGCCGGACGCTCTCGTGAGCAGCCTTTCCATGCCCGACAAGGACGGCTATTGGCTCATTCAAGAGGTGCGGAAGCTGCCGCCCGACCAGGGAGGCGACGTCCCGGCGGCGGCGTTCACGGGACTGACCACGGCAGAGGACCGGCTGGCCACACTGCGAGCCGGCTTTCAATATCACGTCCCGAAGCCGGTGGCTCTGAGCCGGCTGGCCGGGGTCGTCGCGCTTCTGACTCTCAAGAAGTCACAGGCCGGTGAACATCGAGCGACGATGGCATTGTCGCCACGAGGCTGACCATAACAACCGCGGAGTTGGTCGCGGAGCTACGATCCTCGCGGACCGATCTGGCGCGGATCGTCGAGGCGGCCCACCGAAACAAGTTGCCGCTTCTGGTCATTCCGGCCCAAAGCGTGAGGGCTTGGGAGCAACGGGCGCCCGACTCGTGGACGAGGGTGTGCAACTGGCTGGCTGCCCATAGCATCGAAATCGTCGAGGTATAGGCCATCGTGCGACTCCTGACGAGGCAGGGTCATGTTAGCGAGGGGTGAGCCTTCTCGGCGTGTTGTCCACGCACACGCGACCGGAGGATACGATGACATATCACCTGTGGATCGCCCCGCTCGTCGCCCTGGCGCTTGCGCAGCTCGCCGCCATTGCGACGTCTATATACCTGCATCGTGGTCACGCTCATCGAGCCCTGCGATTGCATCCCGCTGCCGACGTCTGTTTTCGGACGATCCTCTGGCTCACCACGGGCCAGAACCACGGGCACCCAGGGCCGCCGGGTCCGAGAACAGGCGTTATGTTACCTACGCGCAATCCGCGCGGCGTTCGGGCGACAGATAGAGGCAAATCACGATGCCGTGGACGACTTCAAGGGAGGGTGCCATGCTGTGGACGATTGCTGTGATTCTTCTGGTGCTGTGGGCGCTCGGCATGGTCAGTTCGTACACGGCCGGTGGGTTGGTCCACCTGTTGCTGGTGGTCGCCGTCATCGTCGTCGTGTTCCAGTTCATTGGCGGCCGCCGAACCATCTGACGGCGCCGCGGTGAGGTGCGCGGTGGGACTGACGCCGGCGCCGCACGAGGTCGCGCTCTACGACGAGAACGATGTTCACCTTGATCGTCATTCGAATGGAGGGCTGGCCATGAGACCACTGAGAGGGTTCGGAATCCTTATCCTCACCATCGTATTGGCGTCGGCCTGGGGGTGCGGGTCGACGGCAACGAAAGAGGGGACCGGAGAGTACGTCGATGACTCCGTGATCACGACGAAGGTGAAAGCGGCGATCTTCAACGACGCCACCCTGAAGGTCAACGAGATCAACGTCGAAACGTTCAAGGGCGTGGTCCAGTTGAGCGGCTTCGTCAGGTCTCAGGCGGACATCGACAAGGCGGTCCAAGTCGCCCGCGGCGTCGCGGGCGTGAAGTCCGTCAAGAATGACATGCGGATCAAGTGACGGCAGATCGAGCCGTCGCAACGGGATCGTCTGAACTCGCCAACGAGGAGGACCGCGATGCGAACCAGTGGGGCCTTTGTCCTGGGAGCGATCATGGGGGCAGCCGTCGTGTGGCTGTGGGGACGGGAGATGGAGGCGTACGTGGAGGACAAGACGCGCGGGGTGCGTACGACGGCAGCGGAGGGCGTTCGGGCGGTAGAGGAGACGGCTGGGAAGGTGCTGGACCGCGGCGGCGATGCCCTGCGTCGGGCCGACGACTTCTTGCAGGACACGAAGGAGCATGTGAGCGAGGCTCTCCGGGCCGGGCAGGAGGCGATTCGTCCGGCACCAGCAGCCGGAGAAGCACGACCACGCGAGGGAGAATAGCGCCGTGAAACCCGTGACCCTTGTCGGTGTCGCCCTGATCATTCTCGGCGTGCCCGCCCTGGCCTATCAGGGCATCACGTATACGACGCGCGAGAAGGTCATTGACCTGGGACCGCTCAAGGCCTCGGTCGACAAGAAAAAGAGCATTCCCCTGCCCCCGATCGTCGGCGCCCTGGCGCTTGCCGGCGGCGTGGTGTTGGTCATCGTCGGAGCCCGAAAGTCGTAAGAGTGACCGTCGCCATGGGCGACCGACCGTCACGCGGGACCACACGCTTCGTCGTGCAGTAATGAGAGAGGAGCGGACATGAGCTTGATCGGAGTCATCATCACGCTGGTGGTCGTCGGGGTTTTGCTCTGGCTCCTCAACAACTACGTACCGATGGATTCGAAGATCAAGACGATCCTCAACGTCGTGGTCGTCATCGTGGTCGTCATCTGGCTGTTGCAGGGGTTCGGTGTCCTGGGCTCGTTGCGCGACCTGCGCATTCGGTAGCGGGCGCTGGAGTCACGCGTCCCCCAGGCGACGGCCCTCGCCAATATCGGCATCGAGTACGACCGTCAGGAGCGTTGTGCCGACGCCATCGCCTACTACGAGCACAGCAGGATACGATGGCGCTCATAGCTGTCCACGGGCTTGCGACGATCCGTCGGGCAGTTAGGGTAGACCAAGGTCCAATAGGGAAGCTGGATGGCGCGGACTAGAGTGAGGGTGTGCCTGTAGCCAGGACCTCGACGGGACACGTTGGATGCCCGCCAAACGAAGTACCGAGGGACCCGCCGGTCCATCAGAGGGGGAAGAGCGATGCTGAGGAGCATGAACGACTTAAAGGGCTTCACGATCGGCGCGACCGATGGCGACATCGGACGGGTCGACGCCTTCTACTTCGACGACACGAGCTTCACGGTCCGCCATCTGGTCGTCGACACCGGCGGCTGGCTGCCCGGTCGAAAGGTGCTGATCTCGCCGATGGCGCTCCGTGCCATCGACTGGGACGGCAAGCGCATCAACGCGGAGCTGACGAAGTCCCAGGTGGAGCAGAGCCCGGATATCGATACGGACCAGCCAGTG
>JAUSJX010000133.1 GCA_030647435.1 Candidatus Rokuibacteriota bacterium | reverse complement strand
ACATTCGTCACTTGGATGCTCAACTGCGGCGCTCGTTCCGTCGGCTCCACGGTTCCCAGCAACTCCTGTGGTCGTGCATCCTCGTGTCCGATCTGCCGTGGTCGTGAGTCATGTATCCATTATCTAGTGAAAGATCAATATTGGCTCGTCGAGCACCGTAAGAAGAGGAGCCCAGACGACGCAACTTCGTAAGCGCCCGGACGCATCTCGGGACGACCGCGCGCCTAGCCGGCCGAGGTCGTCAAGACGCAGTAGCCGACCCCCCGGACGTCTTGGGTTCAGGTCGGTAACCGGTCGCTCACCGCACGGAAGCTCCCGTGCATGCGCCAAAGCTCGCGGTTGCCGACAACATAGAGAACCTCCTTCGCTCGGCTGACCGCCACGTTGGCGAGGTTCGGCGGGTGCCCGGCCCAGTTGCGGGCACCTGTCTGCGACGCATCCGGGGCTCCGAGCACGAGGAATACCGCCTCAGCCTCGCGTCCCTGAAACGTATGTACAGTACCGACGCGATCGCGCACCCATTCCCACGGCCGATCCGTAATGCTCCGTATGACGTCGGACACAGCAAGCATCTCGCGCATTTGGCGAGCAACGATGCGGAAGGGCGTGATGATGAAGACGTCGGGGTCCGTGAGTCCCTGGCTCACAAGGGAGCGCAAGGCCCTTACGATTGTCTGGCCCTCTGCGGGGCACCACTTGCCTGACCCGATTCCCGAGACATGCAGCCATCGTGAGGAACCCAGGGCGTCGCGCACGCGAGACGACGTGGCCAGTTTCGCCTGCACCATCTTGCCGGCGTACGCCACGGTGTTGGAGATTCCGAACATGGGCTCGGCGCAACGGCGGTGAACGAGGAGCGGAACGCCGACGCGAACGGCACCTTCGATTTGCTCAATCCAGCTCTGATACTGGCAGGCGGCATCAGCAAGCGTCTGTGCAGACGCCTTTGGCGCCGTCCAGGTTGCCGGATCGACCGACATGCGTAGGGCGAGGCGTTCGACCAGGGACAGCGGCAGCGTGACGACGGGCTCGATTTGCAACGGATCCCCGACAACGATCGTCCGGCGCGCTCGCATGATGGCGCCGACGGCGGCTTGCGGGATGGCCTGACCAGCCTCATCGACGAGCAGCCAGCCGAGTGACTGCGGCGGCATGGGCCCGAGCATGCGGCCTACCGACGCGAACGTCGTGGAGATCACGGGGACCACCAGAAATAAGGTCGACCACAGCGACGGCAAGAGCCGCATCGTGGCGTCGTCAAGACCGCCACCCATCAACACGCCGAACAGGACATTGAGATTATTGCGGATGGGTTTGGCGGCGACGTCGATAAAGGCCCTGTGCAATTCGAGCGCCGTCTTGAAGCATAGGTCGCGCAGTCGCTGCACGTGTGGTGTCAGCCAGGGCGTCGAGGTCTGCAGATCGGCGTGCGAGGCGCCCCAGAAGTCCTCATCCGCGAGCTGGCCCTTGAGCGCTGCACGAGCCTCCGCCAGGCGGCGCTCGAGACCGGCGAGTTCTCCGTCCACACGGGCGAGGTCGGCTTGGGCAATAGACAGCGTCGCGCTGTGCGCCGCCGTCTGACGTTCCGCCTCGGCGTGACGTCCCTGCACCACCGAGGCATTGCGGATGGCCTCTCCGCGTGTCCGATCGCGAAGGCTCGTCTCGGCTGCCCACGTCCGCCAGAGCGTCCGACGGAAGATGCGCGAGAACCAGTTGGGGCGGATAGCGCGATGATCGCGCAGGGCGAGCTCGGCGCCGTTCACGACCTCAGCTGCGGCCTTGGCTTCGTCGCTGGCGCGGCCAAGCGCGATCCTGGCGGCTCGCAGTACAGTGTCGGCCTCGTCCGCGTGCCACTTGATCTGCGCATGTTGATCTCTGAGCGTCGCGCGGGCAAGGATGGACTCACGGACTCGCTCGAGTTCGCGCAGGGCGGTTTCGGCAGCCTTGACCGCGCGCAGAAACTCCCGCCGCGCTAGCTGCCAGCGGGCCAGCCCGTCTCTCTTGTCGTGCGGAGGTCGCTCCTCGGTGACGACACGCGGGATCGGGGGCGGCGTTCCACCCGCGCCAGCGTTGGCGTTGTTTCCTGCTGCAGCCCAGAGATATGCCCGCAGGCCCATGTTGGGGTCAACCCAGAAATCCCGCCGGAATGCGACACGATTGGCGGCGTTTCCGAGCACGCCAGCGATCAGCCCCCAGGCCTCTTGCCCCTCGCCGGCGACGGCCGCCGCAGTCGTGGGGAAGTAGCGCGGCGCTAGGCTTGCCTCGATCTGCCTTCTTCCTGGGAGCTCGCGGCTGATGTTCTCGACGGCCTTGTTATTGGACGAGGCCACCAAGAGCTCATGGCCGCGGATCGTGCTGGCCAACTCATAGAGGTGTGTGAAGACTTGGCCGCGCCGTATTTGGCCCTGATGGCTGAAGGCCTTTTCGGGATCGTCGAAGGCGGCGAGCGCACGAGCCCGCGCGAGAACGACACCGGCGACCAGGTCGCGCAACAACGTCGTTTTGCCAGTCCCGGGCGGACCATTGACGCCAAGGATGCCAGGGGAGTCCGTCAGCTTCTCGAACGCCACATCGACAGCGGCCTGCTGCAAGAGAACAAGGGGATAGCCGCCTGGCGTCGGCCATCGCGCCGCCGGTGTGCGGAGAGGCGCCACCGCCGCCTCGAGCGCCTTCTGGTCCTCCAGGAGATCCACGGGGTTCTTCGGGACGTCGAGACCCAGGTAGCACCCGAGCGCCGGCCCGAGACGCTGTCGGCTGTGAAGCTCGCGACTTCGCGCCAGGTCTTCGAGAAAGAACGAGTTCAACAACATGGGATCCGGATCGCCTTTCCCCTTAGACCATCGATAGAGGCGTATCGCAAAGAACGGCGCGACACGCTCGTCGACCGGCAACCCGACCCGATCGCACAACCACTGGAAACCGCGCAGGATCGTGGCCTCGTCGAGCGGCAGAACCTCGTCGTCCTCCTCACGCTTCAAGCGATCCTCGAGGCCTTCGGTGAGACCACGCTCGACCTGCGGCCAAGTCTTCAGTTCCGATAGGCGCCCGGCCCGCGCGAGCCCATACCCCCAGCCGAACGAAGAAACGGCGATCGGCCTTTCCGCCACAGGCCGTCCCTCGCGGTCGACAGTCACTGCGGCGAGTGCCGCATAGCCACGGGGCGAGGATCTCTCCGGCCGCTTGTCGCCGAACGCCTTCAGGAGGACCGCACTCGCGCGATCCATCGCGAGCGCGCCGAGGATCAACTGGTAGTAGAGCCTCGTATTTGGCCTAGCCCTCTCGGGACCGTCAACCCATGGCAGCGCACGGCCCTCCCCAAATCTGGCGATCCGTCTTGCGTCGCCGTCGGCAAGATCGCTCGGTTGAACGTAGGTTTGAGGCGAGAGCACTTCGAGCGCCGTCCACAACTCGAGGATCGCGGCAGAGTCGTTCCTGGGCAGGCCGGCGCGCTCGGATGGGTCGGGCGGCAGTGTTCCGGTGACGGGCTTATCGTCCGGGTCGTCTTCGTCCGGTTTCTCGTGGGGCTCCTCGCGGGGCACGGCGGCCCTGGATCTCGTCCCCTGCTCGCCGGAATCAAGCTCGAGCCCAGGCTCTGGCTCCAACTCCGATTCCTCGTCAGACTCCTGCCCCGGGGTGGCTGCAGCCGGCAGTAGCCCGCCACGTGTATTCTCGGGAGCGACCGGCTCAGCCGCTGGCCGCGCGCTCAGCTCTTCCAGCCGCTGGCGTACCCGATCAGCGAGCGTACGAGCCCGCTGCGTTTTCCGGTGGGTCAGCTCGTCGGCGAGGGCCTGGACGACCGCGAGGTTATCGCGATCATCCCGGAACAGACGCTCGAGGTCCACGACCCCAGTCTGCCGATACGGTCTCGCGCCCACTTTCCTCTCTTCCTATGCGGGCCGCAGCAGTGATGGCTCCGCGGGCTCGTGCGGTCGGGGGCTGGTGGCCTCCGCGATCTGTTGAACGAGGAGATTGGTCATGGGATCGGCAACCGCATGCCGTTCCTCGGGACGGCGTGTCCCGAGCATTCTAGCGCGCTATGACGGCGCGGCGTGAGCAGGCGCAGGAAGGCTCGAATCTTGACCAGCGGCGGCATGGCGTCATTCTCTTCGGATCGTCGGAGCATTCCAAGCTGCGTGTCTTAGTCACGTCGTGTTCTTGCAGGGCAAGTGCTCTCCAACGTGCCGAGTAAGATGGCGAAAACGTGGTCGTGACTGAAACACGAGTTTCTGCCCAGACTTGTGGTAGTTGCCTTGGATACGTCGCCGTGAACGGGCGGCTAGGAGGGACCCTAAGTCCGGAAGGCAGTTCCCCTCAGAGAGAACCGCAGGAATTGGCCCACCAGGTGGCAAATCCCGTTGGGGCCACCAGGCGGATTTCGTTAGAGTTTTTCGCTCCAGGTTTTAGGAACATTCGAATGTTCCTCGAACCTGGAGCGGGTGCACATCCTCACGTGCCCAGCATCCGCACGGCTTGCGTCTCGTAAAATGCCATCGCTCGCTTCAGCTGCGGCGGCCGGATGCTCGCGTAGACTTGGGTGGTATCGATGCGCGAATGCCCGAGCAGCGCCCGCACCTCCTCGAGGTCATGATGCTGTTCCAGCACCTCCATGGCGACGCCGTGCCGCAGATCGTGCGGCTTCAGCGTCGGGTAGCCGATGAACCGGCCGTACACCTTACAGAGCCGCCAGATGTTCTTCCCCGTCGCTGCCGGCGGCGAGCATAGACACGGAGCGCGACTCAAGCAAGGGTTCCTCGAACTGCGGTATCCTAGGCGGGCGATGGCCGACGAGAGCTACGACCCGGCGGAGCTGATCGAGGCCTACTTCGAGCGGGAGTGGACCGACGGGCTCCCGGTGGTGCCGCCCACCGAGACGTCGATCGCGGATATGCTGGGCGGGGCCGCGCTCCGCGGCGACGAGGTGATCGGCGAGATCCCCGAGCGCGGCGCGGTGGTCAGCGCCGAGAAGCTCGCCATCAACGCCGTCATGGCCGGCTGCCGACCCGAATGCCTGCCCGTGGTGGTGGCCGCCGTCCGCGGGCTCTGCCACCGCGACTTCGCCTATCACGGGCCCGCCAGCAGCACGGGCGGCTCGGCCATGGTGCTGATCGTCAACGGCCCCATCGCCCGCCGCCTCGGCATCAACTCGGGCAACAACGTCTTCGGCCAGGGCATCCGCGCCAATGCCACCATCGGCCGCGCCGTGCGCCTCACCATGATGAACGTGATGAACACGCGGCCCGGCTTTCTCGATCGCGCCACCCTCGGCAATCCCGGGAAGTACTCCTTCTGCTTCGCCGAGAACGAGGCGCAGCACCCGTGGGAGCCGCTCCACGTCGAGCGCGGCCACCGCGCCGAGCAGAGCGCCGTCACCGTCTACGCCTCCAACAGCCTCTCCCAGGTCTACAACCAGCTCGCCGCAGAGCCGGAGCCGCTGCTCCGCTGCTTCGCGGATGCCCTCTGCAATCTCGGCACGCCCAATCTCCGCGGTTTCAACCAGTCGCTCGTGGTCCTGGCCGGTGAGCATGCCGACGTCCTGCGCCAGAGCGGCTGGAGCAAGCTGGACGTGCGGCGCTTCCTCGTCGAGCACGCACGGCGCACCGTGGCCGATCTCAAGCGCGCCGGCCGCCGTCCGGGCGCGGTCGAGCCCGGCGACGAGATCACCTGGAAGCATGCCTTCGAGTGCCCCGAGGACATCCTGATCGTCTGTGCCGGCGGCCAGGCAGGGAGCTGGTCGGCGTGCCTGCCCGGCTGGGGCAACAAGTGGACCCGGAGCGTGACCACCCTCATCGACACCCCGTGACGCCGGAGGATCCGATGAAACTCTTTGATCCGACAACCCCACCCGTCGAGCGCGCCATCAGCCTGGCGCCGCGCCTTGGCGACCTCCGCGGGCTGCGCGTGGGCCTCGTGGAGAACACCAAGTTCAATTCCGACGCGATCCTCGTCCGGCTCGGCGAGCGCCTCGCCCGCGAGCACGGCGTGACGGTGAGCCGCATGATCCGCAAGCGCTCGGCCAGCCACGCGGTGACCGAGGAGGCCGCCGACGCGCTTCGCCGCATCTCCGACTTCGTCGTTTCGGGCGTCGGCGACTGAGGGTCGTGCAGCTCGAGCAGTGTGCTCGACGCGCTGATGTTCGAGGAGCGGGGCATTCCCGGCGTCGCCCTCCTGACGGAGCCCTTCCGGCAGACGGGGACGGCCATGGCGACCACCTGGGGGCTACCAGGCTTCAGGTTCCTCTGCGTGCCTCACCCCATCGCTATCCTCGGCGACACGGATCTCGACGAGCGCGCGGATGGCCTCGTGCCGCTCGTGGTCGGCTTGGTGACCGGGTGAGGAGGCGCGCGCGATGAAGCGGCCGGTCACGTTCTACAGCGAGGGCGTCAAGCTCGTGGGCGACGTGTATGCCCCCGACGATCTCCGGCCGGGAGAGCGGCGCGCGGGGATCGTGCTCTGCCACGGCTACACCGGCGTGAAGGACCTCTACCTGCCGGACAATGCGCGCGTGCTCAACGACGCTGGCTACGTCGCGATGGCCTTCGACTACAAGGGCTGGGGCGACAGCGAGGGCCCGCGCTCGCGGCTGGCGCCGTGGAGCCGCGTGGCGGACGTGCAGGCCGCGCTTACGTATCTCGGCGCCCTGCCCGAGGTCGACCCGGGCCGGCTCGGCATCTACGGCACGAGCTACGGCGGGGCGACGGTGGTGTGGGCGGCGGCCATCGATCCGCGCGTCCGGTGCACGGTGAGCGTGGTTGGCATCGGCCACGGCCGACGCTGGATGCGTAGCGTGCGCCGGCCCGACGAGTGGTTCGATCTCCTCGCCCGCGCCGAGGCGGATCGTGTCAAGCGCGCGCGCGACGGGCAGTCGGAGCTGGTCGAGCGCTCCGAGATCCTGCTCCCCGACCGCCAGTCCGCCGAGCTGGCGGCGGCGGGGCGGCGCAACAACCCGGCAGCGGTAAACCGGATCCCGCTCGAGTACGTGGACGATACGCTCGCCTTCAATCCCGAGTGGGTCGTCGACAGGATCGCGCCGCGCCCGGTGCTCTTCATCACCACCGACGGCGACCGGCTCGTGCCGCCCGAGGAGTCGGAGTCCCTGTACGCGCGCGCCGGCGAGCCCAAGAAGCTCGTGGTGCTCCGCGGCTATGGCCACTACGAGGTCTACACGGAGCCCGCCTTCAGTGAGGTCATGCGGGCGACGCTCGACTGGTACGGCCAGTACTTGCCCGCGCGCTGAGGGACACGCCCAGGTCGATGAGCCTCTCGTACTCGGCTCGGCTAAAGCGTCGGGTCCTCCTCTCGTAGCTCGCCATGGCGCACATCGAATCGGCGGCCTCCGGGGCGTCAACGTCGCCGGAGGGATACACGGGCATCAGCGGGCGCGACGGGCCGCCCCCGGCGCATAGACCTCGGGGTTCACCACATTCAGCGGCCGCTGCCCGGTGAGGACGCGCGCCACCTCCTCGCCGCAGCGCCGCGGCACCTGCGCCACCGTCGGCGACGAGAAATAGGCGGCGTGGGGTGTGGCGATGACGTTGTCCATGCGCAGGAGGGGGTTGTCGGCGGCGACCGGCTCCTGCTCCCACACGTCCAGCGCGGCGCCGGCCAGGCGCTTTTCGTCGAGCGCACGGGTGAGCGCCGCCTCGTCGACCACCGAGCCACGCGCCGTGTTGATGAGGAGAGCCGTGGGCTTCATCCGGCGGAAGAACGCCTCGCCGATGAGGTGATGCGTCTCGGCATTCAGGGGCGTGTGGACGGACACGTAGTCGGACCGCTCGGCCACGGCTTCGAGCGAGACGCGCTCCACGCCGAGGGCGGCGAAGCGCCCGTCGTCCACGTACGGGTCGCAGGCGATCACCCTCGTCTCCAGCGCGGCTACGCGTCGCGCGAACGCGCTGCCGATGTTGCCCAAGCCCACGATGCCCACCGTCTCGCCGTGGAGCGAGCCCGTGGGATCGCCGGGCACCCGCCCGCTCCACACGCCCGCGCGGACCTCGCGGTCCAGGGTGATGATCTTGCGGTTCCAGGCCAGGAGCAGCGCGAGCGCGTGGTTCGCGACCTCGCGAATCCAGAGATCGGGGATGTTGACGACGATCACGCCCAGCTGGGTCGCGGCGGGCACGTCGATGACGTCGTAGCCCACCCCGGTGCGCACCACGGTCTTGAGGCCCCCGAGCGCGCTCATCACCGCGCAGGTGACCGGCGAAAACGAGACGACGAGCGCGTCGGCGTCGCGCGTGCGGGCGATGATCTCGTCCTCGTCGCCCATGTAGGGCAGCGCGGTCATTCGCGCGGGGACGTGGACCAGCGCGGCCTGGCAATCGGCGAAGTCGCGCTCGGCGCGCGCCTGGATGACGTAGACGTGATAGGGCCGGTCGGTCATGGTTGCTCTCCTCAGGACAGATATCGTCCGCCGGAAGTGTACCGGATGGGGCCAGCCCGACGAAACGTCGGGATTCGGGCCGCCTTTTGGAGCATAGAAGGAAACACAAAGGCCATTATCAGCCACGGACCCCCGGCTCACAGCGCGGAGAGAGCCGGGTCCCGGGCGTGGAACATCGCGTTGGAGGGGGCGACGGCGCGGGTCGGCGTCAAGAGCGCCCGCTGGCCCCCGAATTGAACCAGTGAACCTCCGAGCGATGATTCAGGCATCCATAGCCTGCATGTTTTAGTCGCGTCGCAATTGAAGATGACTTGTCACCGAGAACTATACGAGACTGCTGGCGAAAACGTGACCGCGACCAAACACGGGTTCGAATCCCGTTGGGGCCACCACGGTGATTTCGTGGTGATTTTCGCCCCGAAATTTAGTTTCCCTGGGGGGAGGGATGTGAATCCTTCTTTCACTCCCCCTCGTCGTCGAGCGTTTCCAAAGCCTGCCGAACGTCCTGCTGCGTGAGTCTCGTGTAGCCAGTGGTCGTCTGAATGTCGACGTGGCGCAGCTGTTCCTGCACGACACGCAGGTTCTTCGTGCGACGCAGTAACTCTGCGCCACACGCATGCCGGAGCGCGTGCGGATGCAACGCAGGCATCCCCGCTCGCGTCCCGACGGCCTTGGCGACCTTCCAGATCCGCTGCCCCGTGATCCGGCGCTCGATGCGCTGGCCTACTCTGTGCTTGTACGTGACCACGAAGAGCGGCGCCGTGGCTAGCAGCCCGGCTCGCTCGGTGGCCATGTAGTCGCGCAGGATGGCGCGCGCCGGCGCCGGCAAGGCCACCGGCACCTCGTGACCGCCTTTCCCCATAACCCGCCGAAGCCCGAAGTCGGGGGCGACATCACCCACATCGAGCGCTGCCACCTCACCGCGCCGCAGCCCTCCATAGGCCATGAGGGCGAGGATCGCGCGCTCCCGGAGACCACACTGCTGCAGCAGCACCTTGACCGTGTCCCAGGTGGGCACGGCCGGGACCCGCGTCTTGCGACGCGGGCGCGTCAGCCGATCCACGGGATTGCGGACCAGCTTGTCGCGGCGGACCATCCACTTGCCGAAGCTCCCGAGCACGGCCAGGCGCACGCGGATCGTGCCGTTCTTAAGCCCGCGCCCCGCGAGGTCGTACTGGTAGCGCCGACAGGTCTCTTCGGTGAAATGCACCAGCAGCACCGTGCCTCCCATCTGTTTCATGACAAACGCCTGGAAATCCCCGAAACACCACCGATACGTGGCAATCGTCGCTGGGGTCGCCCCTTTCTCGACCCGGAGGAAGTGACAGAACTCCTCGAACAAGGCGGACAAGCGCATAGGCTGCCTCCGCGTGTCCGCCACGCGCTGAGGAGCAGTATGCGGCGTCGTGAGCCACGGAACAACGGGCAGGGAAGGCGGCGACGAGGGCGGACTGACAGGGGGAGAGGCCGGAGGGGGGCTGCCGCTACCACGCAGGGGCTCGGCAAAGCCAACGTCGGGGCTGTCGACCCCGTGGGCCGGGCCGTCCCCCTCGCCCGAGTCGCCGCCCGGGGTGTCGGACGCACCTGACAAAGTGTGAGTGCGGTTCCCACCGGGGTGGCCCGATTGACTCGTGTGGGCCCGTCGGCGTCCAGCACCGGAGGATCTCGGGAGCCGACGCCGGTCCGTACGCGGCGGTGCCGTCGGGTGCAGAGGTCGCGAGTCCTTCCGACGACCCGTCGGGGCCCACGGCCACGCGGGCAGCATGCAGGAGGACAGGTCCATCACGGCCTCACCCAACGATGCCACGGGCACCGGCTGACCGACCAGCCACGCGGTGTCGCCCATGAAATCTGTCATGCGCGGATCGAACCAATCCGCTCCAACTACTGGGCCGTGGCCCCGGACAGTCCGGCGCGCGCCTCCCGGACGCCACCAAGCCCGCCACCGACGAGGGCGACGAAGGCGAGGGCCAGGATCGGGCTGATCTGCACGGTGCCTGTCATGCATATCGAGCTCCCTTTCTACGCTCGTGTCGGCTCACGTCATCTCGATGCTGCTGGGCCCGGGGCCGCGCCTCGGTGTCTTACTGGATACGACGACTCCACACGAAAGACCAGCCCCGAAATATGGCGTGAAAATCGCTCGTGTGTTTTTCTCTGTCTACGCTGGTCACCGCGGATGGGAGCCGTGTCAATTCGGCATGACGTGGAGCAGAAGGGCCACCGTGTTCCGGAACGGAGCACTCCGGAGCACGGACCCGGGCGCTGGCCCGGCAGGCCCCGTCTCCGAGGCAACTCGCTGAGCGACCTTAAGCGACCTGTCGAGTTCGCTGATCTCGAGCAACGAGGCAGGCCACGTGATTGTCGGCCGCCCAGGCAGGGGGATCCCGGGGGGCAGGGATACCGGCAGGGGATACCCTGTGGGATATGGAGCATACCCCCTGTGGGATAGGGGGGGGATAGCCGAAGGATCCCCTGCACCTGACCCTTTGCGTCGACAGCGTCACCCCAAGACATGACGCGATAGCATCGGGCGAGTCCTTAGACTCAGGGACCCTCGTGGCCTATGGGCAGCGCGCTCCAACCCCTTCAAGCTGCGTCGCTCGCCTTCGTCGCCCTCCGACCCGACACGATCGCGAAGGCGCGATGACGCCTCACGTCGTAGCCACCTCCCTGGCGATGGATGGACTGGAACGCGACTTCTAGTCCGCTCCACTGAGAACCGGCGTCGTGCGGCATCGTTGGTTCATATCGCGGGCCTGCAACCACCGATATCGAACGGTCTCGTTTTCGAGGTGGACCTAACTCCGGTTTAACGCGCTGCAGCCGCAGATATTGTCTGCGCGAGACGAAGGGGATAAATAGTAGGTAACGCTGGGCGGGTAGTGGGCCCCGCTTTCTGGCTGAACGATCTCTACGGCGGGAAGTTCCAGATCGCGGTCTCGCTCGGCGTCATCAGCGGAGTCATCGGCGGGTCCGAGGTCCTGTCCTTCCTCATCCCAGGCGCCGGGCCCTCAAGGTCGAGCCGCTGGCCGCGGACCCGACGATCCCCACCGCGCCGTACGGAGACGTCGTGCAAGGCCAGCACGAGGGGTTCTGACGGCAGCTTAAGGCGGAAGGTTCGGGCGTGACATCGCCCGCTCGTGTCGCGTGGATTTTCTGACAAGGCCGGCGTTTGACAACCTGGTCGATGCACCCGGAGAATGCTGGGTGGAACGAGGGGGAGAGATGGCCAAGACGAACAAAGCGAGCGAGCTGCGCGAAGGGCTGGTCGCGCACTTCCGGGCGGAAGGCGAGACGCTTCGGCGCCAGTGGCTTCGCCAGGGGCGGACGACCGGCGCCGTCGAGAACCTGATCCGGCAAGGGCTCGAGAACGAGTCTCGAGCGCTCTACACCGCTTTCGTTGACGGTCTGGAACCCAGGAACCATAGCAGAACCGCGGCCTGCGCCCGATCGATCGCTCAGCGGGCCTTGGGGGCGGGAATCCCTCCGGAGCTCCTCATCGACTCCCTCCTCGCCCTTCGGGATGTTCATCGACGCTCGCTCGTCAGGAAGTATGGGGCCGACGCCAGACGGTTCGCGAAGGCGCTCGATATCTATTCTTCGGCGGCGAATCGCCTCCTGGCCCTTGCCGTCCGCGACATCTTCGAGGCGAAGGAAGCAGCGGCGACCAGAGAGGTCGAGCAGCTCCGCACCCTGGTGAAAACCGGGATGATCCTCAGTGCCAAGCTCTCCTTAGAGGCCGTGTTACAACGGATCGCGAACATGGCCTGCAAGGTGGTGGGCGCCCGGTACGGAGCCCTTGGGGTGCTGGACGGGAAGGGCGGGCTCAGCCAATTCATCACGGCGGGGGTCGATGAGAAAACGAAGAGGGCGATCGGCCCCCTGCCGGTCGGGAAGGGTATTCTTGGCGTCCTCGTGCGTGAGGCGAAGCCTCTGCGCCTGAAGGACCTCACGATGGATCCCCGGGCCCACGGGCTCCCGAAGAACCACCCGCCGATGAAGTCCTTCCTCGGCGTCCCCATCGTCTCGAAGGGCAAGGTGTTCGGTAATCTCTACCTCACGGAGAAACGGGGCGCGGAGGAGTTCAGCCAAGACGATCAGGACATCGCCAAGACGTTGGCGGCCCAGGCCGCGATCGCCATCGAGAACGCCAGGCTCTACGAGGAGCTCCACCGCTCGTACCAGGAGCTCAAGCGGTCCCAGGCCCTGCTGCTCAGGCAGGAAAAACTGGCTTCCCTTGGCCGGCTGGCCGCCGGGCTGGCCCATGAGCTCAATAACCCACTGAATCACATCGCCGGCTTCGTCGAGGCCCTCCAGCGGCGCGCTGAGGCGGAGACGCTTCTGGCCAGGAAAGAGTTTGAGGACTTCCCTCGCTTCCTCGGGATGATTCAGGGGCAGGTGGATCGGGCCGCCTCGATTGTCCGGAGGTTGCTCGACTTCGCGAGGCAGCGAGAGCCGTCCTTCGAGCTGATCGATCTGGACAGGCTCATCTCGGAGTCGGTCTCCTTTGTGGAGCGGCAGGCCGCCGTGGCGAACAAACGGATTGTCGTCCGTCCCCCCTCTGAGCCGGTCCAGCTGAGGGCCGATGCCCAGATGCTTCAGCAGCTCCTCCTGAACCTCCTCACCAATGCCCTCGACGCGATTGAAGGCGATGGCGAGGTGCGAATTGCCGCCGACGTCATCGCGGCGGAGCGCGGCGCTCGAGGCCGCCGCGAGATCGTCGAGGTCTCCGTGGCCGACAATGGCCGCGGCATCGCACCGGAGAATCTATCCAAGGTCTTCGATCCCTTCTTCACCACCAAGGAGGTCGGGAAGGGGACAGGCTTGGGTCTCCCGATCTGCCAGAGCATCGTCGAGCAGCATGGGGGCACCATCGAGATCAAGAGCGAAGGCATCGGCAAAGGGGCGCTGGTGACCGTGAAGCTGCCGGTGCAGCGATGAGAGCGGAGTGACGGCGCCATGGACCGTGCAGGCGAAGCGGTGAGTCAGATGCGCGTCCTGGTGGTCGATGACGAAGAACCCTTCCGCATCTTGATGGAGAGCGAGCTTGGGCGCATGGGGCACGCCGTCCAGTGCGTGAAGAGCGGGGAAGAGGCCCTCCAGGCACTGGCTGCCCACGATGTCGAGGTTGTCCTGTTGGATCTCAAGATGCCCGGCCTGGGTGGCATGGAGACTCTGAAACGGATGAGGGAGGCCGGCGTCGCCGCCGAGGTCATCATCCTGACCGGCCACCCCGACATCGACGACGCCATTCACGCGATGAAGCTGGGCGCCTACGACTACCTCACGAAGCCCGCCCGGCTCGCCGAGGTCGAGGAGCTCCTCAAACGGGCGGCCGAGAAAAAGCAGCTCCAGAGAGAGAACGTCGCGCTGAAGCGGATGGTGGCCCAGAAGGAGGGGCCCCCGCTTATCCTGGGCCGAAGTGCGGCGATCCGCGCCCTGCTCGACACGATCGAGCGGATCGCCCCGACCGACGCCAACGTCTTGATCCAGGGAGAGACCGGGACAGGGAAAGGGCTGGTGGCCCGGTCCATCCATCAGGGGAGCCGGCGCAGTGCCCAGCCCTTCTTAGCCGTGAACTGCAGCGCCTTTCCGGAGCCCCTCCTAGAAAGCGAACTGTTCGGGCACGAGAAGGGGGCCTTCACCGGCGCGGTCAGCGCGAAGCCGGGCCTCTTCGAAGTGGCCGACGGGGGTACCCTCTTCCTCGATGAGGTAGGAGACATGAGCCCCGGCATGCAGGCGAAGCTCCTCCAGGTCCTCGACGCCGGCGAGTTGCGCCGGGTGGGGAGTACGCGGACCCTCAAGGTCAATGTCCGCATCCTGGCGTCCACCAACAAGGACCTGGCCCAGGAGGTGCGGGCGGGGCGCTTCCGGGAGGATCTTCACTACCGCCTCAATGTCATCAACGTGGCTCTGCCGCCGCTGCGACAGCGAAAGGTGGACATCCCGCTCTTGATCGAGCACTTCTTGCCCCAGTTCCGTCTTCCTGGCCAGCAGGCGAAGGCGGTCTCCGAGGAGGCCAGCGCCCTTCTCGTGGACTACCCATGGCCGGGGAACGTCAGAGAGGTCGCCAACACCATCGAGCGTCTCGTGATCCTCTCCCCAGGGCCTGTCATCGGCCGGGATGACCTCCCCCCTAATATCCGTGCACCCCAGCAGGTACTGGCAGGGGTCGACGCGCCAGACCTCCCGCTCGCCGAGATGGAGCGCCGCCACATCCTGAGGGTGCTCGAACGGACGCAGGGCAAGAAGGCTGAGGCCGCTCGTCTGCTCGGGATCCATCTCAAGACCCTCAACCGCAAGCTCAAGCAGTATCGAATCTCCCCCTGACCTACCCCGGGACAAAGCGTCCTGTCCGGGGATAAAACGCGCAGGCCTCGCCCCTTCTCCGGCTGATCTCCCAGGCGCGCCCAGAGTTCCGCGTCCGCGGTCTATCGATTGTTTGGACAAGCGTTACGACGCAGCCTTGTCGTCCCGGTCTGACCTTGGCATCGCCCTTGCTCTCTCCAAAAGCGGACACCCATCGCAAAGGGCATGGCAGCACGAGGAGGATCGGTATGGCGTACGTGATCGCGGAGCCGTGCATCGACGTCAAGGACAAGGCCTGCGTCGAGGTCTGCCCGGTGGACTGCATCTACGAGGGGCCGAACCAGCTCTTCATCCACCCCGACGAGTGTATCGACTGCGGGGCCTGCGAGCCCGTCTGCCCGGTGAAGGCGATCTTCGCCGAGGACGAGACCCCGGAGCAGTGGAAACACTTCATCGCGCTGAACAAGCAGTTCTTCGTGGCCAACCCCGGGGTCCAGGCCGCCACGAAGAACTGAGTGGTCCAAGAGAGGAGGATGCTCATGTGGGTGTATGAGTTCACCTGCGGGAAATGCCGCGAGGTGTTCGTGCGTTCCCTTGGACCGGGGCGCGCCGTTCAATGCCCCGCGTGCGGTTCATCGGCGCTGGATGCTCGTCTCGATCCGCTGTCGGAGCTGATCCTGTTACTTGTCACCGCAGCTACCCAAAGTATCCGAGGGCTCCGCCGGAGGATCGGACGCGGCTACGCCATGAGATCGCGCTGGGTCAGCGATGCCCGATAGGCAGGTCGTCATCCTCGGGGCCGGCTTTGGCGGGCTCTACGCGGCGCTCCATCTCGAAAGGGCGCTGCGTCGAGAGCGGTCCGTCCGGATCGTGCTCCTCGACAAGGAGAACTATCACCTGTTCGTTCCGATGCTCCATGAAATCACCTCGGGGGGCGTCGAGCCCCGCCATGTGGTCAGGCCACTCCGCCCGCTCTTCCGGAAGACGCGCGTGGACTTTCGGAGAGCCGAGGTCCGGTCGATCGACCTGGAGGGGCGAAGGGTTCTGACCGATCACGGCGAGCTGGCGTACGACGACCTCGTCATCGCCCTGGGGAGCACGACCAACTTCTTCGGCGTCGAGGGGGTAGAGGCAAAGACCTTCACTTTCAAAACCCTCAAAGACGCCGTGAGGCTCCGCAACCATCTCCTGGAGATGTTCGAGCGGGCCGACCTCGAGCCGGATCCCAAGGCGCGGCGACGGCTCCTCACCTTCTGCCTCGTGGGGGCCGGCTGCACGGGCGTGGAGCTGGCGACCGAGCTCCAGGACCTCATCCAGAAGACGCTGCACCCGAATGACCCGCGCCTCGATGGGCGCGAAGTGCGTCTCGTTCTGCCCGAGGCGTCGGGAAGGATTATCCCCTGCGTCAGCAACCGGTTGGCCTGGCGGGGATTGGACAAGCTCCGGCGCAAGGGAATCGAGGTCCGACTGCACGCGCCCGTGATTGCGGTGAGCCCGGGCGCGGTCACCTTGGCCGATGGCAAGGTGCTCCTCACCGAGACCGTCGTCTGGAC